>JADLCO010000087.1 GCA_020847115.1 Pseudomonadales bacterium
AGGAGCTGAAGGCCCTGCAGGACGCCTGCGAGGGCGAGATGAACATGATGCGCCACTGCCGCCAGTGCCGCGCCGATGCCGTGGGGCTGCTGGGTGAGGACCGCTCCGCCGAGTTCACCACCGACAAGATCATGGCCATGGAGGTGAACTACGACGGCGAGACCCGCAAGGCCTATCAGGCCGAGGTCGAGCGCAAGCGCCAGGAGCAGGTCGAGGCCAAGCGCGAGGAACTGTCGCAACTGGCCGGCCTGCACAGCGACATCAAGATTCTGATCGCGGTGGCCACCAAGGGCGGCGGCAAGATCAACGAGCACTTCGGCCACGCCAGCGAGTTCCAGATCTACGAAGCCGGCGTCGACGGCGCCAAATTCGTCGGCCACCGCCGCGTCGACCTTTATTGCCAGGGCGGCTACGGCGAGGAGGACGCGCTCGACACCGTGATCCGTGCCATCAACGACTGCCACGCGGTGTTCGTCGCCAAGATCGGCGGTTGTCCACGCGACACCTTGCAGGAGGCGGGCATCGAGCCGGTCGACGGCTACGCCCACGAATTCATCGAGCGCTCGGTGATCGCCTACTTCAAGGATTACCTGGAGCAGGTGGAGCGCGGTGCCATCGAGCATCGCGATCGCGGCGATGCCGCCATTCGCCAGGGAGCCTATGTCGCCGCCTGATGATCGATCCTCCCGTGCGTGGCACGGGAGTGGTTTTCCGACTCAGTCCTGAATCAACCCCGTTCCGAGGAGAACACCATGGCTTTCAAAATCGTCGCTTCGCAGTGCACCGGCTGTTCCGCCTGTGAGCCCGAATGCCCCAATGTCGCGATCTACGAAAAGGACGGTGTGTTCGCCATCAATCCGAAGAAGTGCACCGAGTGCATCGGCTACTTCGACGCTCCCCAGTGCGTCGCGGTGTGCCCGGTGGACAACACCTGCATCATCGATCCCGCGCAGCCGCGCTATCAGGCCAGTGCGTGAGGGCGAAGCGATGCCGACCCTGACCCTGACTCCGGCCGCGGCGAAGTTCATCGAGCGCATGGTGCGCTTCGGCGGCGGTGAGCACTGCGGCTTCCGGCTGGTGGTCTCCCCCGGCGGCTGTTCCGGACTGAACAGCGAGTTCAGCGTCGAAGCCGCGCCCCAGGCGGGCGATGAAGTGGTGGAGCTCGCCGGGCTGCGGCTGTTCCTGCCGGCCGCGAGCGCCGCGCTGCTGGATGGCGCCAGCGTGGATTTCGCCGATACCGCCACCAGCACCGGACTGGTCTTCCAAACCCGCTCCGGCGGCTGCGGGTGCAGCAGCGCGCCGGGGCCCCAGCCCGAGGTGGCCGTGGTGGGGCTGGAGGCGCTGGCGCGTCGCCCCGCCCCGGGACGCGAGTCCTGATGGCCGCGCGCGGCGCCTCCGGAGCCGCTGGTCGCGCCAGCGTGCAACCGGCGTCGGGTTGGCCTTGGCCGGACGATCCCACCGCGGTCATCTGCTGCGGTGAAGGCTTGCCCGAGGCCGCGCGCGCAGCGCTGGAAGCTGCCGGCCGCAACTACGGCGACCCGGCCCGGTGCCGCCAGCTGCTGGCGAGCGCCAGCGCTCTGGCCCCCGATCATCCCGCAACCCTGATCGGGGAATACCGCTTCCACTTCTACGGCGGCCGGCTCGCGGAAGCCCTGGCCGTGGGCCAGCGCGCGCTGGCCTGGGCGGCGCGTGCCGCCCGGCTCGCCCTGGACTGGCGCCTGGTACGCGGCGGCGACGCCCGCTTCGGCGACTTCGACGCGGCGCTGCCGCGGTTCTACCTGTTCTGTCTCAAGGGCTGCGGTTATCTGCGGGCGCGTCTCGGCGACCGCGAGGGCAGCACCCAGATGCTGCGCAAGCTCTGCGAACTGGACCCCGCCGATCGCCTTGGCGGCCAGGCGCTGCTCCGGGTGCTGGTGCGCCAGGGGAGGGATGACGATGATGAAGTCGACTGAACGGAGCGCGACCGGCCGGGACCCGGCCCTGGCGGTCGACTGGACCGGCCGCGCGGTGGAGTGCGCGGGCTGCGCGCATCTCGACCTGCTGCACCAGAACACCTGCGGCCCGCTGTGGTCCTGTGTCCACGACCGCTATGCACCGCGCATCGATCGCTTCTTCGCCACCCATTCCGAGCTGGCCAACGCCTATCTGGCGCATCCCTACTTCGAGGTGCGCGCGGTGGCGGCCCGGCACGCCGATCTGTTCCGGCTGCCGGCGCTGCTCGACGATCCCGACGAGACCGTGCGCTGGAGTGCGGTGGCGCGGCTGCCGGCGCGCATGGTGGCGAGATTGGTGCGCGACCCCGATCGCGAGGTGCGCATCCGGGTCGCGGCGCGCATCGATCCCGGACAGCTGACCCGGATGATCGAGGATCCCGATTACTACGTCCGCCAGGTCGTCGCCCGACGCCTGCCGGAGGACCTGCTGCCCCTGTTGGCGACCGATCCCGATACGGAAGTGCGCAAGGTGGTGGCGACGCGCGCCGAGGGCGGTCTGCTGCCGCGGCTGGCGCGCGACCCCGATCCCGGGGTGCGCCTGATCGCGGTGGAGCGGATGGCACCCTGGCAACTGATTCCCTTGACCGCCGACGCCGATTGGCGGGTGCGCCACGTACTCGCGCGACGGATGCCGCCGCAGTACCTGGGCGCGCTGCTGGCCGATCCCGATGACGAGGTGCGGCGCACGGCCCGGGAGCGTGCCGCGGCGGGGCAGTGCGGGGGATCGTCGACCCATTCCCTGGCTGGACAGGAGTAGCGTCGTGGCAAGCGAAGAAGGCACGGTGGAACTGAACGCCGATCCGGTGTTCCGCTTCGGAGAAAAGGTGCAGTCGCGCAAGACCATTCGCAACGACGGTACCTATGTGGGCAAGGACATCGGTGAGATCCTGGTGCGCAAGGGCGACGTGGGCTACGTCAGCCACATCGGCACCTTCCTGCAGCAGTTCTACATCTACGGCGTGGACTTTCTCGACAGCGGCCACCGCGTCGGCATGAAAGCCCGGGAACTGGTGTCCCTGGACCGCGTCGCCGAGACCGAGAAGGCAGCACCGCCCGGGGACGAGGCGCGGGCATGAATCGCCTCCACGCGGCGGCCGGGGGCGTTGCGACTTCGCCGGAAGCGAGGCCGAGCCACCGCCGCGGCGCCCATGTTCAGCGTGCGGTGCGCTTCGCCGGTTTTCGTCAGCGCGTGCTTGGCTGGCTGTCCGGGTGGGCGCAGCGCGCCCGGTGCCGGCGCGTAGGGGAGGAGATCATGGCCACCTGGGCGGCTCCACGGGTTCTGGCGGCGGTGCCGGGGGCGCATCCCAACGAACTGGACCTGCGACGCATCCGCCGCGCCCTCGAGAGCCGGCGGCGCTACCGCTATGTCGAGCCCCGCGTGCTCGGCATCGCCTGCGGCTATCGCATCGAAAGTCCCTGCTGTTCGCGCAACGTCGATCCGCAGGGCGGCGTGATCGATATCGCCCGCCTCGAGCCGGTGCCGGCCAGCGGGCAATGGCTGCTGCAACGCCGGGACCATCCCGGGCAGACCTGGGTGGCACATGGGGTGTTTGCGAGCCTCGGCGCTGCGCTCGATGTGCTCAACGAGGACCCCGACCGGCTGTTCTGGCCCTGAGGTGCGCGATGGCGACCATCTATCTCGACCACAACGCGACCACGCCGCTGGCCCCCGAGGCGCTCGCCGCCATGCTGCCTTATCTGCGCGAGGACTTCGGCAACCCGTCCAGTCCGCATCGGTTCGCCGCAGCTCCCGCCGCCGCCGTGCGCACGGCGCGGGCCCAGGTCGCCGCGCTGTTCAATGTGCCGGCCAAGGACATCCATTTCACCAGCGGCGCCACCGAGAGCATCCACTGGGCGATCCAGGGCGCGCTGGCGCTGCGTCCCGACTGCCGCCACCTGGTCACCAGCGCGGTGGAGCATCCCGCGGTGCTCAAGCTGTGCCGCCATCTGGAACAGCAGGGCGTGGCGGTCACCTATCTGCCGGTCGACCGGGCGGGGCGGCTGCGCCCGCACTACCTGGAGGCGGCACTGCGGCCGGATACCGCGCTGGTGTCGCTGATGGCGGCGAACAACGAGACCGGCGTGCTGTTTCCGATCGAGGAGATCGCCGCGCTGACCCGCGCACACGGGGTGCCGCTGCACGTGGACGCCGCCCAGACCGCCGGCAAACAGCCGATCGACCTGGCGCGCGTGCCCGTCGACCTGCTGTCGCTTTCCGGCCACAAGCTGCACGGGCCCAAGGGCAGCGGCATGCTCTACATCCGCAACGGCCTGAACCTGCCGCCGCTGTTCTTCGGCACCCAGGAGCGCGGCCGCCGCGGCGGCACCCTCAACGTGCCGGCCATCGTCGGCCTGGGCGAGGCGTGCCGGCTGGCCGCCGAATCGCTGGACGGTTCCCCCGCAGCGGTGGCCGCGCTGCGCGACCGCTTCGAAGCCGGGGTCCGGGCGCTGTATCCCGCCGCGCAGATCAACGGCGGCGGCGCCGAGCGCCTCGCCGGCACCAGCAACATCGGCTTTCCGGGCCATGACGGCGAGGCCATCGTGCAGCGCCTGGACCGCGCCGGCATCGCCGCCGCCAACGGTGCCGCCTGCGCCGCCGGCGGCAGCCAGGCCTCCCATGTGCTGCTGGCCATGCATCAGGACGAAGCCGTCGCCAACAGCGCCGTGCGCTTTTCGTTCTCGCGCTACAACACCCCGGCCGAGGTGGATCGGGCGCTCGCCGCACTGGCGGACGCGCTCGCCGCACTGGCCCCCGCCACCGTTGCCGAAGCCATCGGTGGCCGCTGAAACTGCACCACAGGAGCCTTGCATGAAAGTCATGATCCGCCGCGACGCCGCCGGCACGCTGTCGGCCTATGTGCCCAAGAAAGACCTCGAGGAACCCATCGTGGCGATGGACAACCCGGACATGTGGGGCGGCGTAGTCACGCTCGCCAACGGCTGGCGGCTGGAGCTGCCGGCGCTGGCCGCGGACACGCGGCTGCCGCTCACCGTCGACGCGCGCCGGCTGGGAGAATGACCGTGGACGCCGCCGAACTGGCCCGGGTCGACACGCTGCTGGACGGCGAAGCGCCGGCAGACTGGCTGGCATGCCTGCGCCGGGATCTGCCCGGCCGGGCGATCACGGTGTGCGACGCCGCGGATCTGACCGAGGGGCGGCCGTATCGGGACTATCCCGGCTTCGAGCTGTATCTGGTGGACGGTTCGGGGCACTGCTGGTCGCTCACCCCGGACCCGGACGCCGCCACCGGCCTGCTGGTGGCGCGGCGCCGCGGCAGGGTGGTGTCATGACCCCCACCGAGTTCGACATCCGGCTCAGCGAACCCGATTTCAGCGAGCTGGAGCGCGACATGGTCGCCGCGGTGCTGGGCTCGCCGTACCTCACCGCGGGGCCGCTCACCGAGCGACTCGAAGCGGCGGTGGCCGAGCGCCTGGGGCGGCGCCATGCGCTCGCCGTCACCAGCTCTACCCTGGCGCTGTGGCTGATCCTGCGGGCCGCCGGCATCGGCCCCGGCGCCGACCTGGTGGCACCGTCCTACGGCTGGCGCCAGCCCGCCGATGCCGCCGCCTTCGCCGGTGCCGGCGTGGTGCTCGCCGATGTCGATTACTGGTCGGGCTGCCTCACCGCCGAGAAGGTGGCCGCGCGTCTGACTCCCCAGACCCAGGCACTGCTGGCGGCCAACGCCGGCGGCCATCCGGCGCCCTGGGCCGAGCTGCGCGCGCTGGCAAATGCGCGCGGGCTGCTGCTGATCGAGGATTCCAGCGAGGCCCTGGGTTCGGTCTACCAGGGCCGGGAGGTCGGCAGCTTTGGCGATTGCGCGATCCTGGACCTCACCCAGCCGGGGCCGATCGCGTGCAGTCAGGGCGCCGTGATTCTCACCGACGACATCGATCTCGCCAGCCGCCTGCGGCTGTTGCGCGACCGGCGCCTCGCCGACCGCAATTCGGTGGTGGCCGGCGGCCTGCCGGTCGCCAATCTCGCGCTGGGTGAGCTGAACGCCGGGCTGGGACTGGCGCAGTGGGTGCGGCTCGACGAGATCCTCGCCCGGCGCAAGGTGATCGAGGGCCACTACCTCGAGGTGATCCAGTCGTTCGAGGGCATCAAGCCGCCCTACGCCGCCCCCGAAGTGGAGCAGGTGCACTGGTTCCTGGCGCTGGTGCACCTGGGCACCCGCTTCAGCCGCGCCAGCCGGGATGACATCCTCGAGGACCTGGCCACCGCCGGCGTCGAGGCCGCGGCCTACTGCCTGCCGCTGCACCGCCAGGCGCGCCATTTCGACGGCCAGCGCCCGCGCCAGGATCTGTGGGTGACCGACAAGCTCGCCGACCGCGCCCTGGCGCTGCCCTTTCATGCCGGACTGGACGCGGAGGAGATCGCCTTCATCGTCCAGACCGCCAAGGATGCCTCCATCAACGTGGGGGCCGGTTCCGCCATCTATCTGTAGCCCGCAGCAGGCGGTCGCAGCCGCCGAGGAGAGCGTCCATGAGCACCGAAGTCATGATCCACGTCCGCTTCGCCCCGGACGGCACGGTGATGGAGATCGGCGAGCGCCCCGCGGGTTGCACCGCGCAGCAGTGGTTCAACTTTCTCACCCGCCAGAATGGCCTGTCCTATCTCGCGCTCTCGGGCGGGCGGGCGGTGTTCCGCATCGCGCCCGAGATCATGGACGGCCTGCGCGAACAGGCACTCGCCGAGGTGGCGGCATGAACGACGCGCAGCATCTCGAGGCCATCGCCGGCGCGCTGCGCGCCGGGCGCCTGATTCCCTACCTGGGCCCCGGCATGTTGGAGCTGTGCCCCGAGGCGGAGGCGGTGCCGGCCTCGCTGGAGGCACTGGCCGGATTTCTGGGCAGCAAGGTGACCGTGCCGGGCCGCGCGCGCGGCAATCTCGGCGCCAGCGCCCAGTACATCGAGAACTTCAAGCACCGCAAGACGCTGGCGGACCTGATGCGGCAGGCGTTCGCGCCGCCACTCACCCCGTCGCCGCTGCACCGGGCGCTGGCGGCGCTGCCGTCCGTGCCGCTGATCGTCCAGCTCTGGTACGACGATGTCCTGCGCGGCGCGCTGGCCGGGCGCGAGGATGTGGGGCTCCTCCAGGGCGTGAGCCAGTCGGAGCACTTCGGCACCTGGTTCGATGCCATGGAACCGGACGGTGCACCGCTCGAAGTCAATGCCCTGGCCGAGCGCGCGCTGGTGCTGTACCAGCCCTGGGGCGCGGTGGCGCCGCGGCAGAATTTCCTGGTTTCCGACGCGGATTTCGTCGAGGTGCTGACCGAGATCGACATCCAGACGCCGATTCCCGCGCTGGTCCAGGAGCGCCGCCGCGAGCGTTCCTTCCTGTTCCTCGGCTGCCGCTTCACCAGCCAGACCGAGCGCATCGTCGCCCACCAGATCGGCAAGCGGTCCGCGGACGCCCATTACGCGGTGCTGGCCGCCGAGCCGACCCGCAACGAGGCGCGTTTTCTGGCGCAGCACGGCATCACCCGGATCGAGCTGCCGCTGGCGGAGTTCGCGCAGCGGCTGGTGGCGCGTCTCGGTGAGGTCGGGGCGCCCGCCCAGCCGCAGGGTTCGCCGTCGGCCGCCGCGTAGCCGCGCGTTGTATGGCGGTCAGGCCGCTTCCCTACCGCTCAGCAGGGTTCCCGCCCAGGTGGTCGGTGCGGCCCAGGTAGCCGATCTCGAAGCGGTGCAGGCAGATCTCGGTCACCGAGGTATTGTCCACCCGGTAGCGGGTCCAGCTGGTGCTGTCGCGATCGATCCAGTGGGACAGTGCGAAGGCGATCGCCAGACCGTGGCTCACCACCACGATGTTCTCGCCCGGATGGCTGGCGTGGAATTCCTCCACCGCGGCGACGAAGCGCCGCGTGACCTCGTGGCGGCTCTCGCCGCCGGGTGCGCGGTGGTGTTCGTCGGCCATCATGCGCTTGACGAAGCCGTCGTCGCCGCCCAGCTCCTGAAAGCTCCGCCCCTCGAACTCGCCGGCGCCGAATTCCACCAGCCGCGGGTCGAGGCGCAGCCCGTGACCGGTGCGCGTGGCGATGCGCTCGGCGGTGTGGCGGGCGCGCTGCAGCGGGCTCGAATAGATGGCGTGGATCTCGGGCAGATAATTGTGGAAGAACGCGCCGAGGCGCTCGGCCTGCTGGTGGCCCAGCTCGTTGAGCGGGGTGTCGGTGTGGCCGTGCCAGACCTGATCCACATTGGCGTGGGTCTGGCCGTGGCGGACGAGGAGGAGTTTGCCCTGGTTCATTGCGGCGGATTCCGGAAGCCGGCGGGGATTGGCGCCATTCTAGCAAGCACCCGCGTGGCTCCGCGGCGGATGACCTGCCCTCCGCGCTGGTTTAAGCTCGCCGCACGTATTTCGAATCGTGCCGCCCGGCTGTGCAAGGCCGGCAGCCGGGAACTTTCCCCCTGCGGAGGCCCACGCCATGTTCAAGCCCATCATCTCGTCCGATTCCCACGTCTGTGAGCCGCCGGACGTGTTCGTCGATCGCATCGACCGCAAGTACCTGGCGGACGCGCCGCGGGTGGTCCACGACCCCGAACGCGGCGACATCTACCAGATCAAGGGGATCAGGAAGCCGATCCCGCTGAGCCTGATCGCCGCCGCCGGCAAGCCGCCGGAGGAACTGTCCACCAAGGGCGCCCGCTTCGAGGAGCTGCACCGCGGCGGCTGGGATCCGGCGGCGCGCCTGCTGGACCAGGACCGCGACGGCATCGCCGCGGAGGTCATCTATCCCTCGGTGGGCATGGAGATCTGCAACCTCTCCGACCAGGATTACAAGAAGGCCTGCATGGACGCCTACAACCGGTGGATCGCGGAGTTCTGCGACCCGGCCCCGCAACGCCTGATCGGGCTCGGCCAGACGCCGTTGCGCAGCATCGACGAGGGTATCGAGGACCTGCGCCGGATCAAGGCGCTGGGCCTGCGCGGCGCCATGCTGCCGGGGCGGCCCGGCATCCCCGACGTGGACTACGACCACGCCATGTTCGATCCCTTCTGGCAGGCGGCGATCGACCTGGAGCTGCCGCTCAGCTTCCACATCCTCACCTCGGGCGAGATGAAGAGCCTGCAGTTTCGCGGCACCAGCATCAACTCCGGCTACGCCATCATCCGCGCCAACCAGGACATCATGAGCATGTTCGTGAATTCGGGCGTATTCATGCGCAACCCGAAACTCAAGATCGTCTGCGTCGAGGCCGATGCCGGCTGGGTGCCGCACTTCGTCTACCGCCTCGACCACACCTACAACCGCCACCGCTTCCGGCTGCGCGGCGTCGAGCTGGACCGGATGCCGAGCGAGTACTTCCTGGAAAACATCTACCTCACCTTCCAGGACGACATCGTCGCCTTCACCATGATGCACGCCATGAACCCGCGCCGGATCATGTGGGCCAACGACTTCCCGCACAGTGACTCCACCTGGCCTTGGTCGCAGGAACTGCTGCAGAAATATGTGGCGCCGCTGCCCCAGGAGCAGCAGGACATGCTGCTCCACGACAATGTGGCGGAGCTGTATGGGTTACGGGTGGCCTGAGCCGGGGAAAACGGCGCCGCACTTTGGACCCTGGCGGCGCCGACTTCCAGGGGTCGACGTCAGAGCGCGGGCCACAGCCCCCCGGATACCGGCAGGGTAACGCCGGTGACGTAGCTCGATTCGTCGTTGCTGAAGAACAGTGCGGCATTGGCGATGTCGAGCGGCTCGCCCATGCGCTTCATCAGATTCTTCTGCTCGAACTCGCGGGCCACGTCTTCGCCCACGTCGCGGATCGCCAGGGTGCGGATGATGCCCGGCGCGATGCAGTTGACGTTGATATGGGGCGCCAGTTCCACCGCAAGGCTGCGGGTCAGTGAGGTGACCCCGGCCTTGGCGGCGGCATAGTCGGCGTGGCCGGCGGCGCCGGCGTACTCCACCGAGGAGACATTGACGATCTTGCCCCAGCGACGCTCCAGCATGCCCGGTGCCAGCTTGCGCACCAGGTAAAAGATGCCCTTGAGGTTGACCCGGAAGCAGCCATCCCAGCGCTCCTCGGCGACTTCCAGCACCGGCGTGTATTTGGCGTCGATGAACAGCCCGCCGACGATGTTGATCAGGATGTCGACGCGATCGAAGTGCTGGCGCGAGGCTGCGAGCAACTCGTCGACTTCGGCCTCGACCAGCACGCTCGCGCGATGGGCGAAGACTCGGGCGCCGGGCGCCAGCAGCGGGGTGATTTCATCCACGGCGGCTTCGAGGCGGCGGCCGGAAATATCGGTGATGATGAGGGACGCGCCCTCCTCGGCAAAGCGCTTGGCGACACCGAGACCCATGGGGCCGGCGGCGCCCGTGACCAAGGCAATCTTGTTGGCAAGTCTCATGGCAATGTCCGCGACGGTGGAGGTGGTGTTCAGCGCGGCCGCAGTGAGCGGAATACGTGGCGCATCACGTCGTTGGCGGAATCATAGGGTTGGGCCGCGCTCATGTCGGCGATACGCGCGTAGTTGTCGCGGATCTCCTCCGGCCCTGGAATCTGGCCGCCGCCCAGGACAGCGCCCGCGGCCTCCATGATCTGCACCCGGGCGTAATAGCCGGCGCCGGCTTCGACGATGTCCCCGGAGGTCTCGTTTTCCTCGGCACAGAACCAGGCCACCATGGGGGTGACGAATTCCGGCTTGACCAGCGGCTTGATCTGCTCGGACATGATGTCCTCGGTCATCCGCGTCAGAGCCATGGGCGCGATGGTGTTGATGTGAATGTTGTACTTGCGGCCCTCGTGCTTGAGCGCGTTCATCAGGCCGACCACGCCGAGCTTGGCGGCGGCGTAGTTGCTCTGGCCGAAGTTGCCGAACAGGCCGGCCGCCGAGGTGGTCATCACGATGCGGCCGTAATTGGCGTCCTTCATGTGCGGCCAGGCAGCCAGGGTGGTGTAGGCCGAACCAGACAGATGCACGTCGACCACGGCGTCGAAGTCCGCCGGCGTCATCTTGGCCAGCGTCTTGTCGCGCAGATTGCCGGCGTTGTTGATGAGGATGTCGATTTTCCCCCACTGATCCAGCGCCGCCTGCACCATGCGCGCCGCGCCCTCCGGGGTGGCCACGGAGTCGGCGTTGGCGATGGCCTCGCCGCCGGCGGCCTTGATTTCCGCTACCACCTGCTGGGCGGGTGTCGCCGAGCCGCCGCTGCCATCGACGGCGCCGCCGAGATCGTTGACCACCACCCGCGCGCCGCGGGACGCGAGAAAGAGGGCGTGGTTGCGCCCGAGCCCGGCGCCCGCCCCGGTGATCACCGCTACTCGCCCGTCATATCGGATCGTCATTGTCGTTTCCTCCGTTGGGTTATCGTTGCGCCGATTCTACACGCCACGTCTCGACAAGCCGGCACCAAGGCGCAACAATCGCTTGACATAACGACAACAGTGCCGAAAACCATGAGCATCAATCCCAAGACCCTCCCGCGACCTACTCCGGAAACCCGGCATTTCTGGGAGGGCGCGCGCCGCGGCGAGCTGCTGCTGCAGCAGTGCGAGTCCTGCGCCAAGGTGTATTTCCCGCCGCGACCGTTCTGTCCGGAGTGCGCGTCTCGGAATGTACGGGTGATCCGCGCCAGCGGCCGCGCCATTCTCTACAGCTATGTGATCAATCATCGGTTGCCGAAGTGGATCGATGCGCCTTATGCCATTGCGGTGGTCGAGCTGGAGGAGGGACCGCGGATGATGACCAACATCGTGGATACTCCGCAAACGCCGGAAGCCTTGGTGCTCGACATGCCTCTCGAAGTGGTGTTCGAGCCGGTCACCGCGGATATCAGTCTGCCCAAGTTCCGGCCGGCGCGGGGAGGTGCGCGATGAAACCGGGATCCGTCGCCATCGTGGGTGCCGCGGAGAGCACCCAGCTGGGGCTGGTGCCGCAGTTATCTCAAATCCAGTTGCACGCCGATGCCGCGCTCAACGCCCTGGCCGACTGTGGTCTGACGCCCAAGGATATCGACGGCTTGGCCTGCGCCGCGGAGTGGCCCACCGAACTCGCCCATTACCTCGGCATCACCCCGACCTGGGTGGATGGCACCATGGTGGGCGGCTGCTCCTTCTGGCTGCACGTTCGCCACGCGTCGGCGGCGATCGCTGCGGGACTGTGCAGCACCGTGCTGATCACCCACGGCGAGAGCGGCCGCTCCTGGGTGGGCACCCAGGCCACCTCGATCAATCAATCAAGTCTCGCCGGACAGTTCGAGCTGCCCTATGGGGTGTTGGGCGCACCCACCATGTTCACCGTCCCGGTGCTGCGCTACATGAAGGAATATGGCCTCACCCACGAGCAGCTGGCCAATGTCGCGGTGGTGCAACGCCAGTGGGCGGCGCGCAATCCCCGCGCCAGCCAGCGCGACCCCATCACCGTCGAGGACGTGCTCAATTCCAGGATCATCGCCTGGCCGTTTCACATCCTCGAATGCTGCCTGGTCACCGACGGCGGCGGCGCCCTGGTGCTGACCAGCGCCGAACGAGCCGCAGACTTTCCCACCAGGCCCGTGTATGTGCTGGGCACCGGCGAGAGCGTGGAGACGCCGATGATCAGCCAGATGCAGGATTTCACCAGCTCGCGGGCGTTCCGGGTGTCCGGGGCCAAGGCCTTTGCCGAAGCCGGACTCCGCCATGCCGACGTGGATCACCTGATGCTCTACGACGCCTTCGCCCACCTGCCCATCTATGGTCTCGAGGACCTCGGTTTCGTCGGCAAGGGCGAGGCCGGCGCCTTCATCTGGGAGGGACACACCGCGCCCGGGGGCAAGCTGCCGGTCAACACCAATGGCGGCGGCCTCAGCTACATGCATTCCGGCATGTACGGCATGTACGCCTTGCAGGAGAGCGTGCGCCAGCTGCGGGGCACCGCGCCGGCCCAGGTGCCGGGCGCGGAGATCTCGGTTTGCCATGGGGTTGGGGGCATGTTCGGGGCCAGCGGCACCGTCGTCCTCGGAAATCAGCGCCCCTGAGCCGCGCTGCGCCCCAGCGGCCGGCAGGCGGCGGTTTTCATTCGGCTGCTGTTGGCGTAGAATCGCGCGCCTTCGCTGCGCCCCCGGCGCAACTGATGAGTTGGATGAGCTGAGCCATGGTAAAAATTCGTTTGGCCCGCGGCGGTGCAAAAAAACGCCCGTTCTATCAAGTGGTCGTGAGCGACGGCAGATCCGCGCGCGGCGGCCGTTTCATCGAGCGCGTGGGTTTTTTCAACCCGATCGCGGTAGGCGGTGAGCAGCGCCTGCGCATCGATCTGGCCCGCGTCGATTACTGGTGCGGCCAGGGCGCCCAGGTCAGCGACCGGGTGGCGGACCTGGTGCGCGAGGCGCGCCAGGGTGCGGCGGACGTCGCCGCCTGACGGGTGACGCCCCGGACGCCCGGACCGGCCCCCGAGGGCGCGATCCGCGTCGGCCGCATCGTCACCGTGCATGGTGTGCGCGGCTGGCTGAAGATCGAGTCCGGCACCGAGCCCGCGGGCAACATCCTGAAGTATCGGCCCTGGTGGCTGTTGCGGGATGGCCATTGGCTGCGGGTCGAACTGGATGCGGGAGAGCTCAGCGGCAAGCGCGTACTGGCGCATCTCGCTGGGGTCGACGATCGCGACGCGGCGCGCCACCTCTGCCAGCTGGATATCCACGTCGAAGCGGCGCAACTGCCGCCACTGGCGGCCGGTGAATACTACTGGCACCAGCTGATCGGCCTCCAGGTGGTCGGTCGGGATGGCGACCATCCAGTGGTGCTGGGCGTGGTGGTGTCGCTGCTCGAGACCGGGGCGCATGACGTGCTGGTGGTGCGGGGGAACGACGCCGCAGTGGATCGGCGGGAACGGTTGATTCCCTACCCCGCGGTGCTGGGGGTCGATCTGGAGCGGGGCAGCCTCGCAGTGGATTGGGCGCCTGATTATTGAACGACGGTGACGCCGTGAAGGTCGCGCTGGTGACCCTGTTTCCCGAGGTGATCGGGAGCCTGGTGGACTACGGCATCACCGCGCGGGCGGTCCGTGCCGGCCTCATCGAGATCGCGTGCTTCAATCCGCGCGATCATGCGCTGGACCGGCACCGGACGGTGGACGACCGACCCTACGGCGGCGGCCCCGGGATGGTGATGCGCCCCGAGCCCCTGGTGGCCGCGATCGCTGCGGCGCGGGCCTGGACCCGGGATGCGCGAGTGCTTTACCTGTCGCCGCAGGGGCAGGTGCTGCGGCACCCCGCGGTGGTGGCGATGGCGGCGGCCGGGCGGGATCTGATCTTGGTGGCCGGACGCTACGAGGGCATCGACGAGCGCGTCATCGCCCTCGAGGTCGACGAGGAATGGTCGATCGGCGACTATGTGTTGAGCGGCGGCGAACTGCCGGCGCTGGTGTTGCTGGACGCCCTGATTCGCCAGCTGCCCGGCGCCTTGGGCGATGCCGAGTCGGCGGCACAGGATTCCTTCGCCGCCGGAGTGTTGGACTGCCCGCACTACACCCGGCCGCCGGAATTCCGCGGTTTGGCGGTGCCGGAGGTGTTGCTTTCCGGAGACCACGCCGCAATTGCGCGCTGGCGACGGGAACAGGCGCTGGCGCGTACCCGGGCGCGGCGCCCGGACCTGCTCGGCGAGGCCGGGTGCGAGTGACTCAGGGCCCGGCCGCGAGCGGCGCGGGAGATCGTTTGGGGCCGGGTGACGGCCGCGGAATCATCACCGCTGTGCAGAACGCGGTTTTTTGGAGCACGACATGAGCAAGAACCCCATCATCGCGGCGCTTGAAGCCGAACAGATGAACAAGGACATTCCGGAATTTCGCCCCGGCGACACCCTGGTGGTCGAAGTCAAGGTGGTCGAGGGCAACCGCGAGCGGTTGCAATCCTTCGAAGGCGTGGTGATCGGCAAGCGCAATCGCGGTCTGAATTCCGCGTTCACGCTGCGCAAGGTCTCCAACGGCGTCGGCGTCGAGCGCACCTTCCAGACCTACAGCCCGCTGATCGACAGCATCAGGCTGGTGCGTCGCGGCGACGTCCGCCAGGCCAAGCTCTACTACCTGCGCGAACTGTCCGGCAAGGCGGCGCGGATCAAGGAACGCCTCAACTGAGGTTGCGGCCGGCTGCCGACGGTAGCCGGCCTTTGCTTGCCCGAGGGTGCACAGCGGCGTGGCCGAACCCGCCGGCGCGATCGACGACTATATCCAGGCGCTCTGGCTCGAACGGGGCCTGAGCGACCACAGCCGGGCCGCCTACCGGCGCGATCTCCTCGCCTTTCAGACCTGGCTCCGGGCCTGCGGCTGCGAGCTGCTGGATGCCGATCCGGCCACCATTCAGGACTACCTGGCCGACCGCTACCGCCGCGGCTTCAGCGCCCGCTCGGTGGCCCGCGGCCTGTCTGCGCTGCGCGGCTTCTTCGATCACCAGGTGCGCAGCGGCCGCTTGCACCACAACCCGCTGGTGGGTATCTCCGCGCCGCGGCAAGGGCGTCCGCTGCCGGATACGCTGTCCGAGGCCGAGGTGGATGCCCTGCTCGCCGCCCCCGATATCGATAGCATCCTCGGCCTGCGCGATCGCGCCATGCTCGAAGTGCTCTATGCCACCGGGCTGCGGGTCAGCGAACTGACGGGATTGCGGCTGACCGAGGTCAATCCGCGCCAGGGGGTGGTGCGGGTGACCGGCAAGGGCAACAAGGAGCGGCTGGTACCGCTGGGCGAGGAGGCGCTGCACTGGCTGCAGCGCTACCTGACCGCAGCCCGGCCCGAATTGGCGCGGGGTGCCCAGGCGGCTGCGCTGTTTCTCACCCCGCGCGGCGACGGCATGACCCGCCAGGCATTCTGGTATCGCATCCGCCACTGGGCCCGGTGCGCCGGGATCGACAAGCCGCTGTCGCCGCATACCCTTCGCCACGCCTTCGCCACCCATCTGCTCGATCGCGGCGCGGACCTGCGCGTGGTGCAGTTGCTGCTCGGCCATCGCCACCTGTCGACCACCCAAATTTATACCCATGTGGCGCAGAGCCGGCTGCGCGAACTTCACGCCCGCCACCATCCGCGCGGCGGATGACCAGCGGCGGCAACGCTGCTTGCGGCTATAATCCCGACCCTTTCGAGCCCTTGGCGGAGTTCTCCGTGAAATACCTTGCGACGATGCTGGTTGTGCTGGTGACGGTAGCGGTGCCTCTGGCCAAGGCCGACGACGCCCTGGCGGTGGTCGATCCGGCGGTCGCTGCGGCCATCGTCGGCAAGTTGCGCGCTGCGCGCCCCGACCTCGATTACCAGGTGGTTGCACCGAGCCCGGTGCCGGGCTTCTATCAGGTCCAGGTCGCCGGGGGGCCGCTCCTCCACGTGCGCGAAGGCGGCGAGTACTTTTTCGACGGCGCGCTCTATCAGGCTCGGCCGGGCGCGTTTGTGAACCTGAGCGAGCTGGAACTGATCACACAGCGCCGTCAGGCGATCGCCGCGGTGCCGGTGCGCGATACCATCGTCTTCGCGCCGGCTGACGGCAAGGTAAGGGGCGTGCTCAACGTGTTTACGGACATCGATTGCGGTTATTGCCGCAAGCTGCACAAGAACGTGCCCCAGCTCAATGCCATGGGCATCGAGGTGCGCTATCTCGCCTTTCCCCGCGCCGGCGTCGGTTCCGACTCCTATCGCAAGGCGGTGGCCGCCTGGTGCGCCGAGGATCGCCAGGGCATGCTGACCCGGCTCAAGAACGACGAGGCGGTCGAGCTCACGCAGTGCGCGGACAATCCGGTCGCCGCGCACTTCGATCTCGGCCAGGAAATGGGCGTCAACGGCACGCCGGCCACGGTGCTGGCCGATGGGACCCTGGTCCCCGGTTATCACAGTCCGGAAGAGTTTGCCCGGTTCCTGGGCATCGGCCCCGACGCCCCGGCTGCGCGTTGACAGCCCTGGGGCGCGCCACCAAGGTGCCGGCCTGTTGCGGAGCCAGATGATGCTGCCCCTCAGAATCGGTCTATGCGGCCTCGGCACCGTGGGGCGCGGCACCCTCGAAGTGTTGCGCCGCAACGCCGGTATGCTGGCCCAGCGCTGCGGCCGCGAGCTCGAAGTCGTGCAGATCGGCGCGCGCAGCGCGCGGCCGGAGGCGGACCTCGGCGCCATTCCCTTCACCCATGACATCTTCGCCATTGCCGCCAACCCGGCGGTCGATGTGCTGGTGGAGTTGATCGGCGGCGTCGAGCCCGCCCGCGAACTGGTGCTCACCGCGATCGCCAACGGCAAGCAGGTGGTCACCGCCAACAAGGCGTTGATCGCCGGCTGCGGCGACGAGCTGTTCGCCGCCGCCCGCGCGCGCGGTGTCACCCTGGCCTACGAGGCCGCGGTGGCCGGCGGCATCCCCATCATCAAGGCGCTGCGCGAGGGGTTGGCCGCAAACCGCATCCGCTGGCTGGCCGGCATCATCAATGGCACCAGCAACTTCATTCTCAGCGAGATGCGCGACAAGGGCCGCGAGTTCGCCGACGTCCTGGTCGAGGCGCAGCTGCTGGGCTACGCCGAGGCCGATCCGACCCTCGACGTGGAGGGCATCGATGCCGCCCACAAGCTGGTGATCCTGGCCGCGCTCGCCTTCGGCATGCCGCTGCGCCTCGACGCGGTCCACATCGAGGGCATCACCCGGATCCAGCCCGAGGACGTGCGCTATGCCGGCGACCTGGGCTACCGGATCAAGCACCTGGGCATCGCCCGGCGCAACGACCGCGGCATCGAGCTGCGAGTGCATCCTGCCCTGGTGCCGGAGCGCAGCCTCGTCGCCCAGGTGCATGGCGCCCTCAATGCAGTGATGGTGCGGGGCGATGCGGTGGGCGGGACCCTGTATTGCGGTCCCGGTGCCGGCGCCGAACCCACGGCCTCGGCGGTGATCGCCGACATCCTCGACATCGCGCGGCGGCTCAATGGCGGCGGCCGCGATGCCATGCACCCGCTGGGTTTCGATCTGGCCGAGGACGGTGCCCTGCCCGTGCTGGCCATCGACGATGCGGAGACCGCCCATTACCTGCGGGTGTCGGCCCTCGACCGCCCCGGGGTGCTGTCGCAGCTGGCGCAGATCCTGAGCGCGCGCGGCATCAGCATCGAGGCGATCATTCAAAAAGAGCCCGTGCCCGGTCAGGACCACGTGCCCCTGATTCTGCTCACCAATCGCACCCGGGAGCGCGAGGTGCGTGCCGCCATCGCCGCCATCGAGCAACTCGAGTCGGTGGCGGGGCCGGTGGTGCATCTGCGCAAGGAAGCGCTGGATGAGGTTTGACCCGCCGTGCGGCGGCCGCTCCCCGTTGTTGCGCAGCCGGTGAGCTGCCTGGAACTCCTGTCATGAACTACCTGAGCACCCGCGGCGGTTGCGCCCCCCATTCCTTCACCGATGCCGTGCTCACCGGGCTCGCCCCCGACGGCGGCCTGTTCGTGCCGGAGCGCATTCCCACCTACAGCGCGGTCGAAATTGCGAGCTGGCGCGGCCTGGGCTACACCGAGCTGGCGCAGCGGGTGATGACGCCCTTCATCGGCGACGAGGTGCCGGCCGCCGAGCTGCAACGGATCATCGCCGATTCCTATGGCGTCTTTCGCCACCGCGCCATCGCGCCTTTGGTGCAAACCGGCGCCAACGAGTGGGTGCTGGAACTGTTTCACGGTCCGACCCTGGCCTTCAAGGACTTTGCGCTCCAGTTTCTCGGCCATCTGCTCGATCATCTGCTGGAGCGGCGCGGACAGAAGGTGGCGATCCTGGGCGCCACCTCCGGCGACACCGGCTCGGCGGCGATCGAGGGCTGCCGGCGCTGCCGCAACATCGACATCTTCATCCTCCACCCGCACCAGCGGGTGTCGGAAGTACAGCGCCGGCAGATGACCACGGTGCTGGCCGACAACATCCACAACCTCGCCATCGAGGGCAATTTCGATGACTGCCAGCGGCTGGTGAAGGCGGGTTTCGCCGATCAGTCGTTCCTGCCCGCGGCGCGCCACTGCCGGCGCGATGCCGAGACGCCGGTGGTGTGCCTGGCCACTGCCCACCCGGCGAAATTTCCCGAAGCGGTGCAGCGCGCCGGCTATCCGGGGACGCCGCC
>JADLCO010000088.1 GCA_020847115.1 Pseudomonadales bacterium
CTTCCTGCCCGAGGGGCGGCGGCTGGTCGCGGTGAACTCGATCAACTGGGCGCGGATCATGGCCCAGATCGTCTACTACTTCCACGCGGCGCTGGCACTGGGCGCGCCCGAGCGCGCGGTGTCCTTCGCGGTGCCCACCGGCAATTTCGGCGACATCTTTGCCGGCTATCTGGCCCGACGCATGGGCTTGCCCATCGCGCAATTGATCATCGCCACCAACGCGAATGACATCCTGCACCGCTGCATCAGCGCCAACGATTACCGCCGCGCGCCGCTGGTGCACACGCTGTCGCCGAGCATGGACATCATGATCTCCAGCAACTTCGAGCGCCTGCTGTTCGATCTCTACGACCGCGACGGCGCCGCCATCGCGGCATTGATGGCCGGCTTCGAGGCCGGGGCAACCCGGCTCGACCCAGTGGCACTGGGGCGTGCGCGGGAGCTGTTCTCCAGCCAGCGCCTGGACGATGACGCCACCATCGCGACCATCCGCGCCGAATACCTGGCCAGCGAATATCTGCTCGACCCCCACAGCGCCATCGGCGTCGCCGCGGCGCGCCACTGCCGGCGCGATGCCGAGACGCCGGTGGTGTGCCTGGCCACTGCCCACCCGGCGAAATTTCCCGAAGCGGTGCAGCGCGCCGGCTATCCGGGGACGCCGCCGCTGCCGGCCCACCTGGCGGATCTGTTCGACCGGCCCGAGCGTTGCGCGGTACTGGCCAACGACCTCGACGCCCTGCGGCGGCACATCGCCGCCAACCTGGGCGCCTGAGCCGGGCGGGTCATGGCCACGTCCCTGGATTTCGCCGGCGCGATAAGGCAATGAACCGCCGCCGGGCTGATGCCGGGGCGTTGCGGCCGCGGCCGCTGCTGGCCGACCCCGATGGATTCGACCCTGCGCTGCCCTTGTGGCTGCGCCGGATACAGGCCGCGCGCACGACCGCGCCTGCGGATCTGACACTGGATCTCGCCGGCTTGCCACCACCAGCGTTGCGGGGTATCGATGCGGCGGTGGAACTGCTCGTCCGGGCCCTGGCCGAGCAACGGCGGATCCTGGTGATCGGTGACTTTGATGCCGATGGCGCCACCAGCACCGCGCTGGCGCTGCTGGGGTTGCGTGCCTGCGGCGGTCGCCAGGTCGATTTCCTCGTGCCCAACCGCTTTGAATACGGCTATGGGCTGACCCCGGAGATCGTCGCCCTGGCGGCGACCCGCGGCCCCGATCTGATCGTCACCGTCGACAACGGCATTTCCAGCATCGCCGGGGTCGCCGCGGCGCAGGCCGCGGGCATCCGCGTGCTGATCACCGATCACCATCTGCCGGGCGCCGAGCTGCCGGCGGCCAATGCCATCGTCAACCCCAATCAGCCCGGCTGCGACTTTCCCCACAAGGGATTGGCCGGGGTCGGGGTGATGTTCTACCTGCTGGCGGCGCTGCGCGCCCGATTGCAGGCGAACCGCTGGTTTGCCGAACAGGGTATCGCCGAGCCGGTGCTCGCCGACTGGCTGGATCTGGTGGCGCTGGGCACGGTCGCCGACGTCGCGCCGCTGGAGCGACTGAACCGCATCCTGGTGCATCAGGGGTTGCGGCGGATCCGCGCCGGCCGCGCCCGCCCCGGGGTGCTGGCGCTGCTGGCGCTGGCCAACCGCGATCACCGCCATGCCGTGGCCGCCGACCTCGGCTTTGCGGTGGGGCCGCGCCTCAATGCGGCGGGCCGTCTCGACGACATGGGTCTCGGCATCCGCTGTCTGCTCGCGGAGAGCGCCGCTGAGGCCCATGGCCTGGCGGCGCAACTCGATGAGCTCAACCGCGATCGCCGCGCCATCGAAGCACAGATGCAGCGCGAGGCCGAGCAGCAACTCGAGCGCCTGCGCCTGGGCGACGACCTGCCCTGGGGCCTGTGCCTGTTCGATCCCGATTGGCATCAGGGCGTGGTCGGCCTGCTCGCCGGGCGGGTGCGCGAACGCAGCCAGCGGCCGACGATCGCCTTTGCCGCCGCCGGCGAGGAACTGAAGGGCTCGGCGCGCTCCATTCCCGGGCTGCACATCCGCGATGCCCTGGAGCGCGTCGCGGCCCGCCGTCCCGGCCTGATCCGGCGTTTCGGTGGCCATGCCGCCGCCGCGGGGCTGACCCTGGCGGCGGAAAATTTCGAGGGTTTTTCCGCTGCCTTCGACGCCGTGGTGCGTGAGCTGCTGGCGCCCGAAGATCTGGAACTGCGCCTGCTCCACGACGGCGAACTGGCACCGGATCAGCTCAACCTGGACAGCGCCCGGCTGCTGGCCGCGGCCGGCCCCTGGGGCCAGCATTTTCCGGAGCCGGTGTTCGTCGGCGAGTTCCGCGTCCGCGATGCGCGTCCGGTGGGACGCACCCACCTCAAGCTCCGCTTGGTCGGCGGCGCGGGCGACGACGAGCTCGAGGCCATCGCCTTCAATGCGCTGGAGGAAGGGGAACAGCCCTGCCTCGCCGCCTCCATCCGGGTGCTCTACCGGCTCGACATCAACCGCTTTCGCGGCGACGAGCGCCTGCAGTTGCTGATCGAGCACTTCCTGTAACCGCGACCGCCCGTGCTGGATCACCGGGCGCGCCTTGCTAGAATCGGGGCGGGCGAGGCGGTGAGCGTGGACGGATGCGACGACTGCTGAAAGCGTACCGCCTCTGGCTGGTGGTGGCAGTGCTGGTGCTGGGCTACACGGCCGCGGGATTTCTGCTGGTGCCCTGGCTGGCGCGGGACCAGCTGCTCGACTATCTGCGCGAGGACCGCGGTCTGATCGCAGAGCTGGGCCCGGTTTCCTTCAATCCCTATTTGTTTCGCTTGCACCTGCAGGATTTCGCCGTGCGCGGGCAGGATGGTGCGCCGCTGGTGGCGTTGCGCGAAGGCTTCGTCGATTTCGACCCGAGCTGGCTGTTGCGGGGCATCTGGCGGGTGCGAACGCTGCGCCTCGACGCACCCGTGCTGCATCTGGAGCGCGGCGCCGACGGGATCTGGAACGTCGCGGCCCTGCTGCCGCCGCCCACGGCCGAACCCGAGCCGGAGGATCAGCCGGCGGCTGTGCCGCGGGTTTCGGTCGGTGAAGTCACCCTGAGCGGTGGCCGGCTGGGCTATGCGGAGCCCGGTCGCGAGCCGGCGTTTCGCCAGCAATTGACGCCGATCGAGTTCCATGCCACCGAACTGGCCACGCTGCCGGACGCGCGCGGCGACTATCGGCTGACCCTGGGCATCGCCGGTGGTGAGCTGAGCCTGACCGGCAGCGCCGGGCTGGCGCCGGTGGCGGTCGCGGCGCGGGTGGAGGTGCGCAATGTCTCGCTCCGGCCGGCTGCCGAATACCTGGGGCCGCGCCTGCCGCTCCGCCTGGCGGCGGGCACGGCCGGGCTGACCGCCGACGTCGCGGTGGACGCAGGTCCGGGCGTGCGCGTGCAGGGACTGGCCGCCGAGGTCGCGGGGTTGAAGCTCGCCACTCCGGCCGGCGAACCGGTCCTGGAATTGCCCCGGCTGGCGCTCTCCGGCGGTGCGCTGGCATGGCCCGAACAGCGCTTGGACATGGCAGCGATCACCCTGACCGGCGCGCAGCTGTCGACCTGGCTGGATCCCGGACAGCCCTTCAGCCTGCTGCAACTGGCGGCGCAGAATGGTGGCGCGCAGTCCGCGGCCACGGCCACTCCCCCGTCGAAGGGCAGCCGTTGGCAGATCGCGCTGAAGAAGCTGCGTTTCGAGCAGGCCGAGATCGCCTTCGCCGATCGCACCCTGGCGGAGTCGGGCACCCGGCGCCTGCAGGTCGAAGCGCTGGACATCACGGATATCAGCAGTGCGCCCGATGCCCGTTTCGGAATCGATGGCAGCCTGCAGCTCGATGGCGCCGGCAAGATCGCGGTACAGGGTAACGTGGCGCCGTCGCCGCTCGCCGTGGAGCTGGATGTCGCGCTCGCCGAGCTGCCGCTGGTGCCGGCCACGCCCTATTTGCGGCGGGTGCTGCACAGCGCCATCACCGACGGCACGCTCGGCGGCCAGCTGGCGTTGCGCCATGGCGACGCCGGGACCGAGCTGTCCGGAAATCTGCTGGTGGCCGGATTGGCGCTGGACGATCTGGTCCGCCAACGGCCCTGGCTCCGCTGGCAGGGCCTGGAGATTGCGGAGCTGGCACTCCAGCTGCAGCCCAAAGCGCGCTTGCGCATCGGCGAGCTGCGGCTGACGCAGCCGTGGCTGGACGTCGTCGTGCGCGAGGATGGCACCAGCAACATCGGCCGCATGAGGGTCGCGGCGCCAGCCGCCGAGCCACTGCCAGCCCCGGAGTCCGCACCGACCGCCAAGCCGGGGGCAGCCGCGGAATCGGCGCCAGCGGGCGCGCCGGCGGTGCCCGCCACTGCCGACGCCGCGCCCCTGCCGGTGATCGTCGAACAGTTCCGGGTCGTCGATGGTGCCCTCAAATTTCGCGATTTCAGCCTGCCGCTGCCATTTGGGGTGCAGACCCATTCCCTCAACGGCGCGCTGCGCCATTTTTCCAATGGCGAGGAGGCGCGCGTCGACCTTCAGCTCGAGGGCGCCATCGACCGCTACGGCGAGGCGCGCATCGTCGCCCGCGTCCAGCCGGCCGCACCGCGGATGTTCACCGAGCTCGAGCTGCAATTCGACAACGTCGATTTTCGCAGCGTGAGTCCCTATTCGGCGAAGTTCGCCGGCTATGCCATCGATTCCGGCACGCTGCGCCTCGATCTCGAGTACCGGGTCGAGAATAACCGCCTGCGTGGCGACAACCGGGTGCTGCTGAAGCAGTTGCAACTCGGCGAGGAAGTCGAGTCACCGGGGGCCACCAAGCTGCCGCTGCATCTGGCGGTAGCCTTGCTCAAGGATGCAAAAGGCAACATCGATCTCGAGCTGCCGGTGCGCGGCGACCTGAACGATCCGAAGGTCAGCGTCGGCCGGCTGGTGTGGAAGGCCTTCACCAACCTCATCACCCGGGTGGCAACCGCGCCCTTCGCCGCCCTGGGCCGGCTGGTGGGCGCCGGCAAGGGGGAGTTGGAGGCGATTGGCTTTGCGCCGGGAGCGACCGCACTGACCCCGAGCCAGCGCCAGGTCGCCGACCATCTGGCGCAGGCGCTCGCGCAGCGTCCGGGCATTGCGGTCGCTTTTGGCGGCTGTACGGCGGAGGACGCCGATGCTGCGGCGCTGCGTGCCGCCAAGCTGGAGGCAGTGCTGGTCCGGCACGGCGAAGTCTCGAAAAAGGGCGGCGCCGATGCCGTGTTGCGCGCCGCGTTCATCGACATGTTTTCCAAGGACGAGTGGAAGGCGCTGGCGGCCGCGCACCCCGAGGCCCCGGCGGCATTGGCCGATGCGGCGCGCGAACGCCTGCTGGCCGCCCAGCCGTTCGATCGCTCCGAGCTGGCAGCGCTCGCCGAGGCGCGGCGCGATGCGGTGCTCGGCTATCTGCAGGCGCAGACCGGCGTTCAGGCCGCCCAGGTGATTTCCGGAGAGCGCCGCACGGGAAAGCTGGCTGACGGGCGCGTGCGGTGCCAGTTGGAGCCGCGCGCGCGGTAACCCGCGTCGCGCAGGGGGCTCGGTCAGGCCGGCCGGTCGCCCTTCAGCGAGATCCGGTGCAGCAGGCGGCGATGGCCGTGGTAGTCGTTGACCGGGTAGTGCTGGCAGGAGCGGTTGTCCCACATCGCCAGCGCACCCGGGCTCCAACGGAAGCGGCATTGAAACTCCGGCTTGCGCTGGTGTTTGTAGAGCGCCTCCAGCAGCGGCAGGCTGTCGGCCTCGGTCCAGCCGTCGAAATGGATGGCGTGGCCTTCGTTCACGTAGAGGATTTTTTCGCCGGTTTCGGGGTGGGTGCGCACCACCGGGTGGATGCTGACGAATTCCTGCCGTGGGGCGCTACCGCCGACCTCCTTGAGGCGGTCCTCGCGGGTCTTGGTGACGTCGGCCTTGGCCGAAGAATTCACCACCTTCAGTCCTTGAATCCGCGCCTTGATGTCCTCCGGCAGGGTTTCATAGGCGAGCACCATGTTGGCGAACAGGGTATCGCCGCCAAGCGGGGGAATCTCGATGGCGTAGAGAGTGGCGCCCGCTGCCGGGGCTTCCAGATAGGTGGTGTCGGAGTGCCACAGCCCGCCGAAATTCACCGTTTCGTGGGGCAGCTTGAGCACCGGGGCGATGAGCGGGTAACCCTCGATCCCGGGCAGAAACGGATACTTTTCCAGCTCGCCGAACTGGCCGGTGAAGGCGAGTTGCTGGTCGGGCGTCAGTCGTTGATCGCGAAAAAACAGCACCTTGCGTCCGAGCCATAGCGTGCGCAGCGCGGCGACGGTGTCCGCCGCCAGCGGCTGTGCCAGATCGAGCCCGGAAACTTCCGAGCCGATCGCCGGGGTGAGGTGCTGGACCGCGAATGGGGCGTTCATGAGGTGATGGGTGCCTCGCGCAATTTGGCGACCACTTTGTCGCCGAACTCGGTGGTGCTGATGATGCGGGCGGTGCTGCCGGGCTGAGTGAGGTCCGCGGTCGAATAGCCATCGGCAAAGACACTCTGCATCGCCGCCCAGATGGCGCGCGCCTCGGCGGCCATGCCGAAGCTGTGCTCGAGCATCATCGCCGCCGAGCCGATCATCGAATAGGGGTTGGCGATGCCGCGCCCGGCGATATCCGGGGCCGAGCCGTGCGACGGCTCGTAGTAGGCCTTGGCGTCGCCAATGCAGGCCGAGGGCATCAGCCCCAGCGAGCCGATGATGCCGCCGCCCTGGTCGCTAAGGATGTCGCCGAACATGTTCTCCATCACCATCACGTCGAATTGACGCGGATTCAGGCACAGGTGGGTAGCGGCCGCATCCACCAGCATGTGCACGATCTTCACATCGGGGTAGGCAGGCGCCATCTCCTCCAGCACCTCGTTCCACAGCACGCTGGATTTCAGCACATTGCTCTTGTGGATATTGTGCAGCACGCCCTTGCGCCGCTGGGCCAGCTCCAGGGCCCTTTTCAGCACCTGCTTGATCTGGATCTCGTCATAGCGCAGGGCCTCTTCGACATAGCGGTGGCCCTGGGCGTCTACCCCGACGGTCTTGGTGCCGAAATACAGCCCGCCGACCAGCTCGCGGATCAGCAGGATGTCGATCCCCTCGCCGATGATTTCCGCGCGCAGCGGCGAAAAATGCGCCAGTGCGCGCGGCAGCACGATGGGGCGGAAGTTGGCATAGGTGTTGTAGCGCGCCCGCAGCGGCAGCACCGCGCCGCGCTCGGGTTGCAGGTCCACCGGTATCTGCTTGGTGGCTTCGTAGGAGAGTCCCACCGGCCCCTTGAGGATGGCGTCGGCGGCGTCGCACACGGCCTTGGTTGCGTCCGGGAACGGATGCCCATGGTCGAAGTAAGCCTGGGCGCCGAATGGGGTATCGGTCAGCTTGAAACGCACGCCGGTGCGCTCCTCCACCAGACGCAACACCTTGAGCGCCTCGCGCATGATTTCCGGGCCGATGCCGTCACCGGCGAGGATGGCGATGCGATGGGTGGTCATGGAAACTCCCGGATGGCTGGAAAAAGGGCGTGGCCATTGTAATGAAGAACCGCCCTGGGAGACTTGCGGTCCACAGGCGTTATTAGTCACGCCCGGTGTCGCCGGGCTCAAGTCGAGAGAGGGAGAAGATGCATTTTTCAGTGCAAACGAAGCTCGCAATTCTGGTGGTGTCGATGGTGGTTGGCGCGGCAGGTTGGGCTGCACCCAAGAGCGCTCACAGCGAAGGAATGCCGGACGGCCTACCGCCCACCAGCAACCGGCAATCGTTGTCCGATGCCGATCGCGCGCAGGATCGCGCCGACGAGCGCCGCTCCGACAGCGGGATGGAGCATTCGCAGGCGCGCGAGCAGCAGCTGGAGCACGCGCCGAACCGTGGTTACGAGCACCGCAATGAGCATTCGTTGCAGGCACCTGGCCACCAAGGCGAGGGAAAGCAGAGGCGCTGAACGCGGCGCGGATCAGCGCGTGACCGGCCGCTTGCCGAGCTTGCGCTGCAGCGTTCTGCGGTGCATGCCCAGTGCCCGCGCGGTGGCGGCGATGTTGCCGTGGTGTTCGTCGAGGGCGCGCTGGATGTGTTCCCATTCCACCCGGTTCAGCGAGGGCAAGGACTCCGGTGCTGGCGCCGGCAGCGGCGCGTCGGTGGCAAAGGCGGCCAGGATTTCCTCGAGGCTTGCCGGCTTGGCGAGGTAGTGAACCGCGCCCAGCTTGATCGCGCTGACCGCGGTGGCGATGCTCGAATAGCCGGTGAGAACGACGATCTCCGCATCGGGCAGGTGGGCCCGCAGCTCCGGCAGCAGCTGCAACCCTGAGGTTTCAGCGAGCTTGAGGTCGAGGATGATCCGCTGCGGTGGCCGCCGCGTGCAGGCGGCCAGGGCGGCGTCGGCGTCGGTGGCGATCTCGGCCTCCTGACCGCGGCGGCGCAGGCGGCGCGCCAGGGTGTCGGCAAAGACCTCGTCGTCGTCGACGATCAGATAGGAGCCGGTCACGGCGTCACTTCCTCCAGCGGCAGCAGGATGCGAGTCAGAGTGCCACCGCCGGTGGCGGGCGCCAGGCTCACGGTGCCGCCATGGCGCTCGATGGTGGCGTGGGATAGAAACAGGCCGAGGCCCAGGCCGTCGGGCTTGTCGCTGTGGCCGGGGCGCGGCGGTATGCGAGCCGTTGGGATGCCCGGGCCGAAGTCACGAATGGACAGCTCCAGGCGCGCGTGGTTCCAGCAGCCTTTGACCTCGATCCGCGGCGAGGCATCGGCGGCATTGTCGAGCAGGTTCTGCAGCGCCGGTTCCAGCGTGGGGTGAAAGCTTGCCCGCAGCGGTGGGCTCGACGCATCCAGTGCGATGCTGGGCCGGGCGTCGGGGCGGATCACCCGCCAGCGCTCCACCAGGGATTCCAGATATTCCCGGACCGGATGCGCCACCAGCTCGCCGTGGCGCGGATCACCCGCCTGTACCAGCTTGCGCAAGGTGACGCGGCAGCGCTCCACCTGCGCCGCCAGGGTGTCCAGTTCCGCTGCCGTGAGCGCGTGGTGTTCCTCGCGCGCGCCGTCGATCAGCAGCTTCATGGTATTGAGCGGTGTGCCCAGCTCATGGGCCGCGCCGGCCGCGAGCGTGGCGATGCCGAGCAGCTGTTCGTCGCGCAGCTGTTCCTCGCGCTGGCGCGCCAGGTGCTGCTGCTGACGGCGCAGCTCGGTGGCCATGTTGACCAGAAAGTAGCTGATCAGCCCGGCGCTCACTGCAAAGTTGGCCCACATACCCAGCACATGCAGATTGAGATCGCCGTGGTGTCCCGCCGGGGTCAGCGCGGCGACCGGGCGGTACCAGACCAGCAGCAGGCTGTAGCAGGCGAAGGCCAGCCCGGTGACCGTCCAACTCAGGCGCCGGCCGAGGGTCGCGGCGGCAATGCTCACCGGCACCAGGTAGTAGGACACCAGCGGATTGCTCGCCCCACCGGTGAGAAAGAGGACCAGGCTCAGCCCACCGATATCGAGCAGCAGGTGGCCGAAGAATTCGCCGTCCGAGATCGGCCCCGGCAGCCGGGTGCGGCGGCGGGTGAAGGCGTTGAGGGCGGCGAACAGCACCAGCAGCAGCGCCAGCGCCTGCCGGACCCGCGGCTCTGCCAGCTCCGGGAGGCCCAGCAAGGCCAGCGTCAGCGCGGCGAGCAGCACATAGCGGATCGCAGTGAGCTGGCGCAGGTTGTGGCGCGCGGTGGTGGTGGATCTGGCGGAAATCATGGGGCGTCATCTTAGCAAGCAGGGGTGGTCGCGGACTGGGCACCGCAACTGCCGCGCGGGTAAAATCCGCGTCCTGCCATCGTTGGGGTCTGCGGGAGAACGCCGTGTCGGACAGCAAAAAGCCGGACAGCAAAAAGTCGGATATCAGGAAAGTGGTGC
>JADLCO010000089.1 GCA_020847115.1 Pseudomonadales bacterium
AGCCCGGGCGCCGCGATCTGGTGGTGATCGAGCTGGCGCCGGGCAACACCAGCGCCGGGCTGTTCACCCGCAACGCGTTTTGCGCCGCGCCGGTGCAGATCGCCCGCGACCACCTGAAGCGCGGCGCGCCCCGCTACTGGGTGATCAATACCGGCAACGCCAACGCCGGTACCGGCGCGGCTGGTCTGGCCGCAGCCCACCAAGTCTGCACGGCCCTGGCCGCGGCCGCCGGCGTCGCGGTCGACCAGGTGCTGCCCTTCTCCACCGGCGTCATTGGCGAGCCGCTACCCGTGGAGCGCATCGTCGCCGCCCTGCCCGCTGCCCTCGCCGCGCTCGACGGCGACGGCTGGCCACTCGCCGCGGAAGGCATCCTCACCACCGATACCCGCGCCAAGGGCGCCAGTCGCCTGGTACATCTTGCCGGTGGGACAACGCTCACCGTCACCGGCATCGCCAAGGGTGCTGGCATGATCCGCCCGAACATGGCCACCATGCTCGCCTTCGTGGCCACCGACGCGCACCTGCCCGCGCCGCGCCTGCAAGGGCTGCTCGAGGCGGCCGCGGCGCGCTCCTTCAACCGCATCACCATCGACGGCGATACCTCCACCAACGATGCCCTGATGCTCGCCGCCACCGGTGCGGTGGACCGCGAGTTGGACGAGCCCGCCATCGCCGCGCTGGGCGAGGCCATCGCCGAGGTCTGTACCGAACTTGCCCAGGCCATAGTCCGCGACGGCGAAGGCGCCACCAAGTTCGTCACCGTGCGCGTCGAGGGCGGCGCCGACAGCACCGAATGCCTGCAGGTGGCCTACGCGGTGGCCGAGTCACCGTTGGTCAAGACTGCGCTCTTCGCCAGCGATCCCAACTGGGGGCGGATTCTCGCTGCGGTGGGTCGCGCCGGCATCGAAGGGCTCGATGTGGCGCGAGTCAACCTGTGGCTCGATGACGTGCTGATCGCCGAGCGTGGCGCCCGCGCCGAGGCCTACACCGAGGCCGATGGCCAGCGCGTCATGGACCGGGAGGAAATCACCATCCGCATCCAGCTCGGCCGCGGCGCCAGCACCGAGACGGTGTGGACCACCGACCTGTCGCACGACTACGTGCGCATCAATGCCGAATACCGCTCCTGACGCAGAGTCCGCGCTGCGGGTGGTCGCCGGCATCATCCTCGCCCCGGACGGCGACCGCATCCTGCTCGCCCGCCGGCCCCTGGGCAAACATCTGGGAGGACTGTGGGAATTTCCCGGCGGCAAGCTCGATCCCGGCGAGACACCGCTGGCCGGTCTGGCGCGCGAACTGGAAGAGGAATTGGCCATCCAGGTGCGCGACTGCGTGCCCTTCCTACGCCTCGAACACGATTACGGCGACCGCTCGCTGACGCTGGATGCCTGGCTGGTGCGCAGCTTCACCGGAGTTCCGGTGGGCAATGAAGGCCAGGAGATCGCCTGGGTCGAGCGCCTGTCCCTCGATGCCGGGGTCATGCCCGCCGCCAACCGGCCCATCGCCGCGGCGCTGCTGGCGGCGCCCCGCGACCGGCTGCGGGGCGGCTGAGGGGAACCCCAGTCGCGCGCTGCCGGCATCCGGCTGCGCGATCCACCAGCAGCGGAACCGACCTCAGCGCGCGGCCGCGGCCAGGGGCCCGCGCAGCAGTTGCCCAGAATAGACCCCCGTGTGCTCGCCATTGCGCATCAGCACCTTGCCGTTGACCACGGTGGCGGCGATGCCTTCGGCCTTCTGCACCAGACGGCGGGCGCCGGCGGGCAGGTCGCGGCGCACCTCCGGCATCAGCGGCGCCACGCGCTCGGGATCGAACACGATCATGTCCGCCACCATGCCCACGCGCAGCAGGCCGCGGTCGTGGAAGCCCCAGGCGTTGGCCGGCACCAGCGTCAGCATGCGCACCGCTTCCTCCAGGCTGAACGCCTGCCGCTCGCGCACCCAGTGGCTCAGCACATGGGTTTGCAGCGAGGAGTCCATGATCTGGGAGACGTGCGCGCCGGAATCCGAGAAGGTCACCACCGAGCGCGGGTGGCGCATCATCTGCAGCACGTGGTCGTCGATCTCGTTGAACAGCGGCTGGCGGAAGAACAGCTTGAGCTTGTGCGCGAGCGCCAGCTCGATCATGGCGTCCACCGGATCCAGGCCGCGCTCGCGGGCGATCTCCGCCACCGAGCGGTGCGGTCCCTTGATGCTGTCCATCACGAACAGCCAGTCGTAGTCGGGGCGGCGCATCTCGGCGCCCACGCCCTGCTTCTCCATATGATTGCCGTTCGCCGCCTCGACCAGCTTGGCGCGCAGTTGCGGATCGCGCAGCCCGGCCTCCTGCTCGGCGAGTGATTTCTTGCGCAGCTCCTTCCACACCGGGAACTTGTCGAACGGCAGCCGGGTTTCGAACGACATCAGCACGTTCAGCGCGCGGCTGTGGGCCTGGATGAACATGCGCCCGCCCATGGCTGCGGTTTCGGCGAGCAGGTTGTAGTAGCCCGGCCAGATGTCCGGCGCGCGGCGGCTGCTGAACATGCCAAACGTCAGCGGGCGGCCGGATTCCAGCGCCAGATCGCGCAGCCGCACCTGGTATTCGCGCTGTGCCTCGGGGTCGCGGCCCACCTCCTCGTTGGCGATCTCGACGATGCCGGCATCCAGATCGCCGAGCACGCCGACCAGCTCGCGCACCTCGTCCCAGGTGGCGACGCGGCTTGCCACCGGCTGGCCGTCCGGGGTCTGGTGGTTGCGGGTGCGCGAGGTCGAGAAGCCGATGGCACCGGCGCGCAGCGCCGACTCCAGTTCCTGCTTCATGGCGCGCATCTCGTCGGCGGTGGGCGACTCGCTGAAGGCGCGCTCGCCCATGGCGTAGGTGCGCAGCGCCGAATGACCGACGTAGCCGCTGTAATTGATGCCCTTGGGCAGGCGGTCGAGGGTGTCGAGATAGTCGGAGAACGTCTCCCAGGTCCACTCGATGCCCGCTTCCATGGCCTCGGCGGCGATATCCTCGGCGCGCTCCAGATTGCGCACCACCAGCGCCTTGTCCTTGGCGGCGCAGGGCGCCAGCGTGAAGCCGCAGTTGCCCATCACCACCGTGGTGATGCCGTGCCACACCGAGCAGGTACCGAGCGGATCCCAGTTGATCTGGGCGTCCATGTGGGTGTGGCCGTCGATGAAGCCGGGGCTGACCACCTGCCCTTCGGCGTCTATGGTCTCCTTGGCCGGCTCGCGGATGCGGCCGATGTGGGCGATCCTGCCGCCGATCACGCCGACATCGGCGCGGTAGCGGGGCAGGCCGGAACCGTCGATCACGGTGCCGTTCTTGATGACGAGGTCGTAGGTCATGGCTTTGGCTCCCGATGCTGGGCATCCCGGTTGGAAAAAACTGGCGGCATCGCGCAGTGCGGGGCGGGCGAACGGCGGACGATGGTTATGAACGTCGCGGGCCGCCGCGCGCGGCCGGATCAGCCCCGAGCATAGCCCAGGGCCGTGCCTGGCACCATCCACAACAACCCGACCTGGTGGCCGGGTTGTTGATTTCGGTCATGGCGCGTGCGGCGGTTTTGCTGTTTGCGTCGGCGTTACTGGGCGATGAAACCGCCGTCGATCGCGAGTTCGGCGCCGGTGACATACTTGGATTCGTCGCTGGCCAGATAGAGCACGCCGTTGGCGATGTCGAGCGGCTCGCCGAGCCGGCCCAGGGGCGCCATCTGCTCGAACATGGTCCGCACCTGCGCGGTGCCGCCCAGATCCTCCATACCCTGCTCCAGCATCGGGGTGAGGATCGGGCCCGGGTGGATGGAATTGACCCGGATGCCGTTCTTGCGCTGCGCGCATTCCAGCGCCATCGCCTTGGTGATCAGGCGCACCGCGCCCTTGCTGGAGCTGTAACCACCGGCCGCGGCAAAACCCACGATGCCGGCGCCCGACGAGATATTGATGATCGAGCCGCCGCCAGCGCGCTCCATCGCCGGGATCACCGCCTTCATGCCGAAGAACACGCCATCCACGTTGATGGCGTTCTGGCGGCGGAACTCCTCGGTGCTGGTCTCCATCAGCGGCTTGGCGATGAACATCGCCGCGTTGTTGTCAAGAATGTCGATACTGCCGAAGGTATCGAGGGCGAGCTTCACGATCGCCGCCCAGTCCGCCTCGCTCGACACATCCTGGAGCAGCGCCACCGCCTGGCCGCCTGCGGCCTTGATCAGGCGCGCGGTCTCCTGCGCGCCGGCCTCGTTGATATCGCCCACCACCAGGCTCGCGCCCTCGCGCGCCAGCAGTTGCGCGGTCACGCGGCCCATGCCCGAACTCCCGGCTCCGGTGACGATCGCCACCTTGCCTGCCACTCGTCCCATGATCATTTCCCCCTGTGGTTATCGGTAGAAAAATTTGGTTTGAAGGTCGTGTTTGAAGGTGGTGGTGGTTAGCTCGCAGGCCGGGCAAGCGCCGCGCACCCGGCGCGATGGCGCACCCGAATCCTCCACTGCCGCCCCACCTTCCTGTGCTCAATCGCCTGCGATCTGATAGGCCAGCCGCTTGAACTCGTGGCTGAACGGATGCCAGAAGCCATAGGCGCGCTGGGTGAAGATCAGCCCCGAAAGATTCGCGCGCGGCGCGAGCCACGAATGGGTGCCGGCCATGCCGCCCCAGTGGTATTCGCCGATGGCGCTCGCGGGTTCGCCCTCGGCCGGCGCGTTCTTGATCGCGAAGCCCGCGCCGAACACCGTGTCCGGCATCTTCCACACCGGCAGTTTCACCTGCACGCCCGGCGGCAGCAGATTGGTGTGCATCAGTTCCACCGCCGAGGGCGACAGATAGCGCCGGCCTTCCCAGGTGCCGTTGTTGGCGATCATCTGGACGAAGCGGGTGTAGTCGCCGATGGTGCCCACCAGGCCACCGCCGCCCGAGTGGAAGCGCTTGGGCGCCAGCACGCTGCCGATCAGCAGATCCGGGCAGGGCTTCAAGCCGGGCTTCATGTTGTCGCGCAGATCGAGCGGCTGGTAGTTGGTGGTGAGCCGCCCGTGCTTGGCCTCCGGCACATGGAAGTCGGTATCCACCATGCCGAGCGGCGCGAACAGCCGCTCGTGCAGAAAATCGCGAAAGGATTTGCCGCTCCAGATCTCGATCAGCCGCCCGAGGATATCGATGCCGATGCTGTAATTCCAGCGCGCGCCGGGCTGGAAGATCAAAGGCAGCGCGGCCAGCTTGTCGACCATTTCCGCGAGCGACGAATTCATGTCCATGATCCGCTGCTCGGTGTAGAGCTTGTCCACCGGAGTTTCCGGGAACAGTCCGTAGGTGAATCCGGACTGGTGGCTGATCAGCTCGCGGATGGTCGGCGCGCGCACAAGCGGCTCGGTGTCCGCTACATCGGTCGCGCCCGCCTTCAACACCCGCAGCCCGGCGAACTGGGGAATGTACTTGGCGACCGGATCCTCGAAGCGGAAGGCGCCGTCGTCGTGCAGCATCATCACCGCCGCCGAGGTGATGATCTTGGTGCCCGAGTAGTAGCGGAAGATCGCGTCCTTGGCCAATGGCCGTTGACTCTCGATGTCGGCGTGGCCCCAGGTGCGGAAATCCACCACCTCGGTGCCCTTGAGGATCACCGCCGACAGGCCGCTGACCAGGCCGGCATCGACGTACTTCTGCATGGCCGTGTGGATGGGGCTGAAATCGTAGCGCGACGGCGCAATGGCAAGCGTGCTGATGGCGGCTTCTCCGGTGCTGGCCCGCGGCCCAGTGCAGCAGGCGAGGGGCGAAGTTACCGCAGGGTAGGGAGGGGCGTCCAGTGTGCCTCCAGATGGTTTCCGGCTACGCTGCCGGCTGCATCCGCGGGCGTTGCGGTCATGACTTGCTTCCATCTTGGGGCAAGGGCTACGCCGACCGTGCGTTAGCGGCAGGGCACGGAAGCATGAGTACGGCGTCAAACGCGGCCGACGTGATCCCGATCTATCTATAAACTGAGGCACGGCAAGAAAGTCACGGTTTGCGGCGACTGCGGCTACGTTGGCGCGGCACAGCGCGAAGAACTGCAGGGGACGAAGGCTTCGCGCCGGATTGCGGGGACGTCCTCGCCGGCAGCGCGTTGCTCAGGCCTAGGGTTGCCCCGCGCTGTTCCGGTTCAAGCCCATTTCCCGGCTTTGTAGTTTGGATTGCCACCGACCTTCCATCAGAAGGATGTCATTGGTTGTCGCCGCCGTCCCTGCCACCTCCAAAATCGAAACCTGATAGTCACTTGGATCACGGCTTTTGAGACCGATATTACCGCCATGGCCGGTGCGGACGTAATCTTGCCAACGGCCCCAAAAGCCTGCGTCACCAGTTGCTGAACCGACATACTGCTCCCTGGTCTTCGGACACGTCAGCAAGTAGATCCCACGAGCACACTGGAGGGCGGCAATCCAGCTCTGCGGGATGTGATTGAGCTTCGAGAGCGGTTGGATGAAGTGCAAAAAACCCGGGAAGGCAGGTTCCTGATACTCCGTGCGCAGCTCGGTGACGGGCTTATCGTTCCGATGCGCATATTGCACCCAAGCCAGGGCTCCCCGTCCCCAATCGATGAAGAGCTTCCCAATCAAGTCGCTCAGTGCGTCGTGCAACGTCAGATCATAGACATCGCCGCTGCCGGCCTCGTCCATACCATCCATATGGGGCCTGGGTGTGTTGTGCTCCAGCAGCCCTCGATACTGCACGGCATAGATTCCCGCAAACATCGTCTCGTCGTTAAGATTGACGATGAACACAGCCCAGTGGTCCGCCGTGAGTTTTTTTCGATTCGGGATACTTTGGATAGATTGGTATAGCTCAAACTGCTCGCGGTTGTCGCGCCATAGCTCATACGGTGTGCGGCCTCTGGCGGCTCGATTATCTTTGTGACGGATAAGGCGAACTCCGGTCAGCGGCAAGCCCGCTTCACGCAAGATTGTATTGAACATGATCGGCATAAAGAGATTTCCTTGCTATGCCGCCAAAAAGAGCGGCGTTCAATCCGCACTCCGGGTGATTGGAGGTAAGCACAGTTAGGAGGGCCTGAACAATTCCCGCTTCTCGCGCGACAATAGCGCAACGCTGCTGGGGTTGTGAAGGATGCAACTCCCGCTCAGTGATGTCGAAGCTCTGGGCCAACGCAAACAGACGTGCGGGCGCGGTTTCTAGTCAGCCACCATTGTCCACTCATGCTTTAGCGGCCTGACCTGTGCAGAAAGCGCTGTGTCATTACATCGATGAGGTAGCTCAAAGATCCATGTCTCGGGTGAGGCTCCGATCGCGCGCGAAATCGAGATCCTCGGCGTCTGTGAGCGGCGAGCGGCGCATGAAGGCGACCAGGGACTCGCCGGTACCGGTCAGGCGGTCGTAATCGGCGCGCGACAGCACCACCGCCACCGGGCGGCCATGCACGGTGATTTCCTGCGGCCCCTCGCGCTCGGCGTCCTTGACGACTTCCGACAGACGCGATTTGGCATCCTGCATTTGCCATCTGTGCATGATGCAACCCCAGCCCTGACCAATCTGGTCAGATTCTAGTCGGGCGCGGGATTCCGGCCAAGCGCGGCGCATCGCGTCAGGTCCTGCGGTTCGCGCTCGTCCCACTCCATCTCCGCTCCCCGGCGCAAACTTGCAGACGCAAGCTCCGCTGTTCAGACTTTGCGCCATCCATTTCCAGATCAACTCAAACCTTCTGAGGGATTGCCCATGTCCAGCGCCATAGTGTTTACCACCGACCCGTCCGAACTGGATTTCGATGTCGAGGCCCTGCGGGAAAAATATCGAGCCGAGCGGGACAAGCGCCTGCGCAAGGACACCATGGCCCAGTATCAGGAGCCCGTGGGGGATTTCAGCAAGTACGTCGATGACCCCTATGTGGAGCCCGGGTTTACCCGCGCGCCGCTGTTCGACGAGGTGGAAGTGGTGGTCATCGGTGGCGGCTTTGGCGGTCTGCTGGCAGGCGCCCGGCTGCGCGAGGCGGGCTTCCAGGATATCCGCATGATCGACCGCGCCGGCGACTTCGGCGGCACCTGGTACTGGAACCGCTACCCCGGCGCCCAGTGCGATGTCGAGTCTTACGTCTACCTGCCGCTGTGCGAGGAGCTGGGCTATATCCCCAAGGAAAAGTATTCCCACGCGCCGGAGATATTCGCCCACGCCAAGGCCATCGCCCGGCACTACCACCTGTACGAGAACGCCTGTCTGCAAACCCAGGTCAAGCAGATGACCTGGGATGAGACCAGCGCGCGCTGGATCATCGAGACTGACCGCGGCGACCGCATGAAGGCGCGCTTCGTGGCGATGTCCAACGGGCCGCTGAGCCGGCCCAAGCTGCCGGGCATTCCAGGCATCTCGAAATTCAAGGGCCACACCTTTCACACCAGCCGCTGGGATTACCAGTACACCGGCGGCGATGCCACCGGCAATCTGCACAAGCTCAGGGACAAGCGCGTGGGCATCATCGGCACCGGCGCCACCGCCGTGCAGTGCATCCCCCACCTGGGCGCGTCGGCCGGCCAGCTCTACGTGTTTCAGCGCACCCCGTCGTCGATCGACGTGCGCAACAACCGCCCCACCGATCCCGAGTGGGTGAAGACGCTGAAGCCGGGCTGGCAGCAGGAGCGCATGGACAACTTCAACACCCTGACTTCGGGCAAGCGGGTCGACGAGGACCTGGTGCAGGACGGCTGGACGGATATCTTCCGCAATCTCACCGGCGCGGCGGCACGGGAGAAACTGCCGAAGATGAGTTCGGCCGAGATCGCTCTGGTGAATGAACTTGCGGACTTCCAGAAGATGAACCAGATCCGCGCGCGGGTCGATACCATAGTCAAGGATCCCGAGACCGCCGCGGCGCTGAAGCCCTGGTATCGGCAGTTCTGCAAACGCCCGGGTTTCCAAGACGAATACCTGCAAACCTACAATCGACCCAACGTAAAGCTAGTGGATACCAAGGGCCAGGGTGTGGAGCGCATCACCGAAAACGCGGTGGTGGTGGACGGCGTGGAATACGAGGTCGATTGCCTGATTTTCGCCACCGGCTTCGAGGTGGGCACCAACTACACCAGCCAGTGCGGTTACGATCTGATCGGGCGCGACGGCGTGCGGCTGAGCGAAAAATGGGCGGGGGGGCTACGCACCTTCCATGGTCTGCACAGCCACAGTTTTCCCAACTGCTTTTTCATGGGCTTTACGCAGAGCGGCTTTACCACCAGCGTGCCCCACACCCTCAACGAGTAGTCCAAACACATCGCCTACATCCTGCGCCACGTGGTCGATCACGGCATCCGCTCCTTCGAGGCGACCCAGGAGGCGGAAGACCGGTGGGTCGACATCATCAAGAGCAAGGCCCATCTGGGCGCGCGCTTCTATGCCGAATGCACTCCCGGCTATTACAACAACGAGGGCCAGGGCAGCAACGACATGGGTTTTCTCAGCGGCCAGTACGGGGACGGGCCGGTGGCCTTTTTCAAGGTGCTGGACGAGTGGCGCGCGGAGGGCCACCTGCGGGGATTGGAGCTCCGGGCCGGCTGATGCCGGCGATCCGGCCCCGCGGCGACACCGCTCAGTGGCTCAGCCAGTTCTCGACGCGCAGGGACGGCACGCGGGCGAATTCGCGCGTGTCGGCGGCAATCAGGGTCAGGTCTTGCGTTCAGCGCCTTCCCCTCGCGATTCCAGTAGCCATCGAGGCGTGCAGGACCAGGTGCCGAGCGATCGGGGTCGGGTAGTATGGGCCAGCGATCCAACCAACCTGCCGGTTTGCGCAAATGACAAGACCTGACCCCAATGAGCACGCGCTCACCCGGGCAGCGCCTCCGCGTGCAGCACCTGGTTCGCCACGAGCTGGCCGATTTCCGCATCACTGAGCGCGAGCCGCTCGCGCAGGATGCTGGCGTTGTGTTCGCCGAGGTAGGGCGCCTCGAGCTCCGGCAGGTCCGGGCAGGCGGAGAAGCGCAGCGGCATGCCGGGGATCTGCAACTCGCCCAGACCGCGGTCGCGGATGGTGCGCACGGTGCCGCGTTCGATCAGGTGCGGGTGCTGCATCGCCTGCGCCGGGGTCAGCACTGGCGCCACCGGCACCCGGGCCGCCTCCAGCGTCGCGCGGGCGGCATCGTCGCTGGGTTGGGCCTGGATCCAGCCCTCGATGATCTCGATCAGCGCCGGCAGGTTGGCGACCCGCTTGGCGTTGGTTGCAAAGCGCGGGTCGTCGAGCAGCTCGGGGCGGCCGATGGCCGCGCACAGCGCCTGCCACTGCTTGGCCGTCGCCGCGATCACGAACATGCAGGAATCGCGGCCACGGTAGATGCCGTCGGGGGCCACCGCAGGGTGGTGGCGGCCGTTGCGGGTGGGCTGCTTGCGCTCCGGGGTCTTGCTGTAGAGCTGGACGCTCAGATCATGGCAGTGGAAATAACTGTCGAGCAGCGAGCAGTCGAGGTACTGGCCGCCGCCGCCCTGGGAGCGGTAGAACAGCGCGCCGTTGATCGCCGCCAGCGCGTGCACGCCAGTGTTGACGTCGCCAATGGAGATCGCTGGCATCAGCGGCGCCTCGTCGGGATAGCCGAGCAGGCTGGTGACGCCGGAATAGGCCTGCCCCATGTAGTCGAAGCCCGGCAGATGGGACAGCGGCCCGGTCTGGCCGAACGCCGAGATCGAGCAGAAGATCAACTGCGGGTTGATCTCCCTGAGCACCTCCCAGCCCAGCCCCATGTCGGTGATCACGCCGGGCGAGTAGTTTTCGATCAGGACGTCGGTGTCGACCACCAGCCGCTTGATCAGCTCCACCGACTCGGACTTGCGCAGGTCGAGGCACAGGCTCTTCTTGCCGCGGTTCTGCTGGATGAAGTAGCCGCTGCGACCGTCCTTGTAATAGGACATGGCCCGGGTCATGTCGCCCCGGGGGGCCAGCTCCACCTTGATGATGTCGGCGCCCATCTCGGCCATCAGCCGGGTAGTGGTGGGCCCGGCCAGAGCATGGGTGAAATCCAATACCCGAATGTTGGAGAGAATCCGTGGTGGGGTCATGTGGCGGTCTCCTGGTGTTGTAGTTATGTAAGCGCCTGTAGGGAATACCAGCCGCGCCCGGGCGCCAGCCGCTATCGGGGATCGGCACCCTCCCCGCGGCCGCGGGCGCCGCGGCCCAAACGAAAGTACTCGGGCTCTCCGGCCGCCCAGACCTCGCCGAGCATCTGGTAGCCGCCGTCGACCGCCAGTGCCTCGCCGGTGATGAACTTGCCGGCTGGCGAGCCCAGATAGGCGCAGGCTTCGGCGATGTCCCAGCCATCCCCGGCGCGGCGCATCGGGTTGGCGTAGCGGAATTGCTCGGCGGCTTCGCGCGAGTAGTTGCGCAGCCCGTTGGAGGCGATCGCACCCGGCGACACGCAGTTGACGCGGATGCCGAGGGGCGCCCATTCCACCGCCAGGCTGCGGCCCAGGTAGACGATGCCGGCGCGGGCTGCCGCGGAGTGCGTGGTTTGCAGCGTACCGCGATGGATATTGACGACGATGTTGATGATGCAGCCGGGGCGGCCCTGGTCGCGCCAGCGCCGGGCGGCGGCCTGCATCATGTGCCAGGTGCCGTTGAGGTTGGTGTCGATCACCGCCCGCCAGCCGTTGACCGAATAGTCCATGGGGTTCTGCGCGAACTGCCCGCCGGCATTGTTCACCAGCACGTCGAGCCCGCCGTGCCCAGCCCAGACCGCGTCCATCAGCGCACCGACCTGGTCGGGATCGCGGATGGTCATGGCGTGGGTGGCGATCTCCACGCCCAAGCCCTTGCGGATCAGCGCGGCAGTCTCCGCGAGCGGCTCCGCGCGCCGGCCGCAGATGGCGACGCGGGCGCCGAGCCGCGCATACAGCACCGCGATGGCCCGGCCGATGCCGGTGCCGCCGCCCGACACCAGCACGCTGCGGCCCGCGAACAGCTCCGGGTGGTAGACCGTGGGCTGGGTCAGCAGCTCGGCATCGTCGAGCCCATAGAGTTCCCGGTCCGCGTCGCTCACCGCCTTGCCCTCCACCATCGGCCGCCCCTGCTCAGGGCGTCTCGAACCACTCGGGCTTGCCGTTCGGCCAGGGCTCGCCCCAGAGCTGCTGGCCGCCGTCCACGGTCAGGCATTCGCCGGTGATGAACTTGCCGGACGAGGTCGCCAGGTAGACCACGGCCTCGGCGATGTCCATGGCATCGCCGCAGCGCAGCATGGGGTTGGCGCGGTGAAAGTTCTTGGCGGCCTCCGGCGGGTAGACGTTGAGGCCCGGGGTGGCCACGGTGCCGGGCGCCACGCAGTTGACCCGGATGCGGTAGGGCGCCCACTCCACCGCCAGGCTGCGGCTCGCGTAGACCACGCCGGCCCGGGCCGCGCAGGTGTGGGCGATGCCCGGCATGCCGCGCCAGATGTCGGCGACGATGTTGACGATGCTGCCCGGCTGATCGTGATCGCGCCAGCGCCGCGCGGCTTGCTGCATCATGTACCAGGTGCCATTGAGGTTGGTGTCGATGACCGCATTCCAGCCCTTGACCGAGTAGTCGATGGCCTGCTGCGGAAACTGGCCGCCGCCATTGTTGACCAGGATGTCGAGCCGCCCATGCTTGCTCCACACCCTGTCCATCAGCGCCGCCACGGCGTCCGGGTCGCGAATGGTCATCGCCATGGTGTCGATGGAACGTCCCAGCCGCTCGCGGATGCCGGTGGCGGTCGCCTCCAGGTTTTCCTGGCGGCGGCTGCAGATCATCACCTCGGCGCCCAGTCTCGCGAACAGATAGGCCATGGCGCGGCCGAGGCCGGTGCCGCCACCGGAAATGATCGCCACCTGGCCCGCCAGCAGATCGCTGCGATAGACCGTGGGATAGGCGGCAAGCGCGTCGTCGTCGAGGCCCCAGACGCGGGGTTCGGCATCGGTCATGGCAAGAGTCCCGTGGTTGTTGGACGGCTCAGCGCGGCAGATTGCCGGCGACGAATTCCGCGAGCGGCGTGCTGGCGAGCACGCGCTCGCCGCGACCCAGCACCTCGAACAGCTGGCCGTCGACCGCCTCCATCCGGAAGAACACCAATGAGCCCTGGGGGCCGGCGACTTCCATGTGCGCCTCGCCACCGGGCTTCTGGGCAGAGTCGCCGGGGCCACGCACCTGGTGGATCTCCCGACCGTCCACGGTTTCCACGGTGTGGTGCTCGCCTTCCAGCACCAGCGAGGTGGTGGCCCCCAGATGGCGGTGAAAGTGGCAATAGGAATTGGGTGCCCACTTGCCGAGGAAATCGACGCTCTGGGTGTCCGCCGACCAGCCAAGGATGCGGATGCCATAGTCGATGGGGTATTCGAAGCGCGGATCGGCGCCGAAGTGGAGCCAGTCGCCACAGTCGGCGAGGCTGGGCAAATGCGCTACGTCGAGCGAGGCGGTCATGTCGCGGTCTCCGGAATTATCGTTATAGGCGGGAATGCGCGCCGGGGTCGCCTTCCGGTTGCGCTCCCGCCCTGAGCCCCATTGAAACAGCCGGCGCCGCGGCGGGCAATCCGGGAGTTCCGCACCAGGGGCACCGGCGATGGAGCGCGCCCACAGCCCGCGCACTGGCTATACTCGACCCTCTCCACACAACGAGGCCGGCATTCGCCGCGAACCACCATGGATCTGGGTCTGCACGGCAAGGTCGCACTGGTCACCGGCAGCCACCGCGGCACCGGCGCGGTGATCGCCGCGCGACTGGCCGCCGAGGGCGCCACCGTGATTGGCCACGGCTTCGAGCCGAGCAGCGCGGATGCGCTCCTCGCCGAGGGCGTCGCCCATGTCGTGACCGGCGATCTGTGCACCGATGAGGGCTGCGCGGAAATCGCGCGCGCGGCGCTCGCCTGTGCCGGGCGGGTGGACATCCTGGTCAACAACTACGGCACTGCCGATGAATGCCGCTGGGACGAAGCCGACACCCCCGCCTGGCTCGACATGTACCAGAAGAACCTGCTCTCGGCGGTGCGGCTGATCCGGCTGCTGACGCCACAGATGCGCACCCGCGGCTGGGGCCGGGTGATCCAGCTCGGGACCATCGGCTCGACCCAACCCAATGCGCTGCGCCCGGGCTATTACGCCGCCAAGTGTGCGCTGGCCAGCATCGCGGTGACCCTGTCGCAGGAGCTGGCCGGCACCGGCATCACGGTGAACACGGTATCGCCGGGGCTGATCCGCACCCCGGAGGTGGAGGCGGCCTTCCGCGCCAAGGCCCGGCGCGAGGGCTGGGGCGACGACTGGGAGACGATCGAAGCGCGCATCGTCGCCAAACGCTTTCCCAATCCCCTCAACCGCATCGCCACCCGCGAGGAAGTCGCCGACCTGGTGTGTTTCGTGGCCAGTGATCGCGCCGGCTTCATCAACGGCCAGAATCTGCGCATCGACGGCGGCGCGCTCGGCATCGTCCAGTAGCGGCGCATCCAGTAGCGTTCCGTCTGCCGGGGGCCGGTGCTCCGGGCTACAATGCCGGCCCGTTCCCATCCTGATCGTTCCGGCCCATGGCTCAATACGTCTACACCATGAACCGGGTGGGCAAGATCGTCCCGCCCAAGCGTGAAATTCTCAAGGACATCTCGCTGTCGTTCTTCCCCGGCGCCAAGATCGGCGTGCTGGGTCTGAACGGCGCCGGCAAATCTACCCTGCTGCGGATCATGGCCGGGGTGGACACCGACATCGTCGGAGAAGCCCGGCCGATGCCGGGGATCAAGATCGGCTATCTGCCCCAGGAACCCCAGCTCGATCCCGCCAAGGACGTGCGCGGCAACGTCGAGGACGGCGTGCGCGAGGCGGTGGATGCGCTGCGCGAGCTGGACCAGGTATTCGCCGCCTACGCCGAGCCCGATGCGGATTTCGATGCCCTCGCCAAGCGCCAGAGCGAGTTGGAGGACATCATCCAGGCCTGGGACGCCCACAACCTCGATCACACCCTGGACGTGGCCGCCGACGCCCTGCGCCTGCCGCCCTGGGACGCGGACGTCACCAAGCTCTCGGGTGGCGAAAAGCGCCGCGTGGCGCTGTGCAAACTGCTGCTGTCACGGCCCGATATGCTGCTGCTCGACGAGCCTACCAACCACCTGGACGCAGAATCGGTGGACTGGCTGGAGCAGTTCCTGCAGCGCTATCCCGGCACGGTGGTCGCCATCACCCACGACCGCTACTTCCTGGACAACGCGGCCGAGTGGATTCTCGAACTCGACCGGGGCCATGGCATTCCGTACAAGGGTAACTACAGCGACTGGCTCACCCAGAAGCAGGCGCGCCTGGAATCCGAGCAAAAGGGCGAAGAATCGCGCGCCAAGGCCCTGAAGAAGGAACTCGAATGGTCGCGCCAGAACCCCAAGGCCCGCCAGGCCAAGAGCAAGGCCCGCCTGGCACGGTTCGAGGAACTGTCCGACTTCGAATACCAGCGGCGCAACGAAACGAATGAAATCTTCATTCCTGTGGCCGACCGTCTGGGTACCCAGGTGATCGAGTTCAAGAACGTCACCAAATCGTTCGGCGACCGTGTGCTGATCGACAACCTGACCATGAACGTTCCTGCTGGCGCCATCGTCGGCATCATCGGCCCCAACGGGGCCGGTAAATCCACGCTGTTCAAGCTGATTGCCGGCAAGGAAAAGCCCGACAGCGGTGAAGTCGTCATTGGCTCGACCGTGAAGATGGCCTTTGTGGACCAGCACCGCGATGCACTGGCCAATGACAAGACGGTCTGGGAAGACATCTCCGGCGGCCTGGACATGATCAACATCGGCAAGTTCACGATGGCCAGCCGCGCCTATGCGGGGCGCTTCAACTTCAACGGCGGCGACCAGCAAAAGAAGGTGGGCATGCTTTCGGGTGGTGA
>JADLCO010000090.1 GCA_020847115.1 Pseudomonadales bacterium
AGGCGGAAAGGCCTGACGAGCCAGAATACCGGGACGCCGGAGGCCTGCCAACCGCGAGGGTCGCCAATCTCCATCCCGATCTCCGGCAAGGCAAGTCAGTCGGCGCCAGGAATCACCCGGATGTGATACACCCAGGGCCAGAGCTTGCCGGTGACGAACAGGCGCTTGCCCTCGGCGTCCCAGGCGATGCCGTTGAGCACGTCGATGGGTTGGCCGGGGGCCGGCTGCGGGCGCAGGCCGGTGAGATCCACCCAGGCGGTCACCCGGCCGGTCGCCGGATCGATGCGGGCGATGCGCTCGCTGCCCCAGACGTTGGCCCAGATCTCGCCGTCGATCGCTTCCAGCTCGTTGAGCTGGGCCACCGGCCTGCCGGCGTCGGTGACCGTCACCCGGCCCAGCTCGGCAAAGCTGTCCGGGTCGCGGAACACGAGGGTCGCGGAGCCGTCACTCATCACCAGCCGGCGGCCGTCCCAGGCCAGTCCCCAGCCCTCGCCGGGGTAGCTGAAGGTGGCCAGCTTGCGAAAGCTCGCGCGCTCGCGCACCAGCGCCTGGCCGGATTTCCAGGTCAGTTGCAGGATGCGCTCGCCCACCACGGCGATGCCCTCGCCGAACTGCCAGGGGCGCAGTGCGGCGCTGCGCAGCACCTTGCCGGTGGTCAGCTCGACCTCGCGCAGGCTGGAGCGGCCTTCGAGCCCGGTGCTCTCGTAGAGACGGCCATTGGCCCAGGCGAGGCCCTGGGTGAAGGCGGTGGGGTCGTGGGGGTAGTGGCCGACGACCTGATAGCCAAGGAGTATCGGAGACTCACCCGCCCAGGTGCTGCCGATCACCAGCAGCAACAGGAACAACAACGCCCGATGGAGCGCGGGGGCGCGGACGATTACCATGGCGCGGCGGCGACAAACCGGTGGGCGGTGACGCGCCATTGTACGGACGAAACGGAGCCAGCCAGGGCTTGAGGCGATGACCGAAGAAGCCGAGAGGGATGCCGTGACCGACCCGGCGGTGCTGGCGGCGCTGCGCACGCAGATGCTGCGCTTTGCTACCCTGCAGCTGCGCGATCCCGACCTCGCCGAGGACGCGGTCCAGGAAGCCTTGCTGGGCGCGCTGCGCAACCAGCGCTCCTTCGCCGGCCGCTCGGCGCTGCGCACCTGGGTATTCGGCATCCTCAAGCACAAGATCGCCGATCTGCTGCGCCAGCGGGCACGCACCGCCACCGCGAGCGAGCTGGCCGTCGATGACGACGACGAAGACGACAGCGAGGTGCTGATCCGGCTGTTCGATGGCACCGGCCACTGGCATCCAGCGACCGCGCCCAAGCCCTGGCGCGATCCCGATGCGAGCCTGGAGGACGCCCGGTTCTGGCGCGTGTTCGAGGCGTGCCTGGAGTGCCTGCCCGAGCGCCAGGCGCGAGTGTTCATGATGCGCGAGTTCGTGGGCCTCGAGACCGAGGCGATCTGTAAGGCCATCGGACTCACGGTGACCAATCTGCACGTTCTCCTGCATCGCGCGCGGCTGCGGCTGCGGTCCTGTCTGGAAGAACACTGGTTTGGCGAGGAACAGCACTGATGCCCAGTTGCGCGGAGAGTACCCGGCTGATGTCCGAGGCACAGGAGCGGACGCTGAACCGCGGCGAGCGTCTGGCGCTGCGCTGGCATCTGCTCCTGTGTGGGGCCTGCCGGCGTTTCGAGCAGCAGCTGGACTGGCTGCGGCGCGCTAGTGCCGGTTATGCGCCACCCGAGCCGCCGCCCGCGGACGGCGAGTTATCGTCGGACTCCTGAGCGCCGGCCTCGTTGATATCACCCACCACCAGACTCGTGGCTTGGCGCGCCAGCAGTTGCGCGGTGACCCGGCCCATGCCCGAACTGCCGGCCCCGGTGACGATCGCCACCTTGCCTGGTACTCGTCCCGTGATCGCCGAGGCGTAGGTGGCGTTCGATGCGCAGGTGAAGGACTTCCGGGCTCGTGCTGGTGACCAAATGGCAGGACCTGCCCCCAGGGACTCGATTGTGGGCGGGCTGAGGAGTCTGCTCGTGGCACCTGCTGATTCCTCGCCGGCGCCGGGTTCGCCGCACCGGCGGCGTTCGGATTGGCGCTGCGCCGAGGCCAAAAGCAGCCTTATTGCCCCAGACCTGAAATTACCCCAGACCTGAAATTACCCCAGACCTGAAAGCTTCTCCGCCCGACGGACGACTGACGGCTGCTAAAACCAGCAACCTGCCCAAGGAGTTGTTCATGGCCCTGCTCAGCAACCTGCCCGAACCCGCTTCCCTGGCCGACGTCATGGCCGCCTACCCGAATCTGGCGGGTCACGCCCTGCCCCTGGCCCAATACATTCTGCGCGGGCCTTCGCCCCTGCCGGAGGCGCTCCGCGAGCTGCTGTTCGCCTATGGCTCCGCGCTCAACGCCTGTGGCTTCTGTGTCGGTATGCACAGCGCGGTCGCCGAGGCCTTGGGCACTGACGGTACCCTGATCGAGGCTCTGGTGGCGGACATCGATCAAGCACCGGTGCCGGAACGGCAGCGGCCGCTGTTTCACTACCTGCGCAAATTGACCCTGACGCCGAGCCGCATGGCAGTGGCTGATGCCGAGGCCGTGCGCGCGGCAGGCTGGTGCGACGACGCCCTGCACGGAGTGATCGCGATCAGTGCGCTGCACAATTTCTTCAATCGCTGGGTGGACGGCTGCGGTGTGACCGCGAGCGCGGAAGACCTGCGCCGCGATGGCCGCCGCTTTGCCGAGCTGGGTTACGGGGCGGCGCCAGAGTAGTAAGGCTGATACGCAGTGAGGGCCACCAGAAAAAGCGGAGGGAGGCCCCGCCGCAGACCCGTGGACCCTGCCGAGTGGCCATTCAGGGCTCCCAGCGATAACCGGCGAAGGCCTCGTTCAGTTCGGTGCCCATGAGGTGATTGGCATAGTTGCTCAGCACCTTCTGGGTGACGCCGAGCAGGACCTCCAGCGCTTGGGCCGGGCTGAAGCCCGCCGCCAGAAAGCGTTGGTAGGCGGGATGTCCCGCCACCCAGCCGCGCTCCTCGACCATGGCCCTGGCGAAGGCCGCCAGCGCCCCCAGCCGGGGATCCTCGGGCTCGCGGCCATCACGCAGCGCGGCGAGCACGGCGGCGGGCATGCCGGCCATGTTGGTGGCCAGCATCGAATGGGCGGCGACGCAGAAGCGGCACTGGTGCTCGGCGCTGGCGGCGAGTGATACCACCTCGCGTTCGATTGGCGACAGGCTGGTCGCCGCGAACTGCTGGGCCAGGCCCAGATAGGCGTGCAGCACCGGGGGCGCTGTCGCCAGCCCGGCGTAGAGGTTGGGGACGAAGCCCAGGCGCGTGCTGGTGTCGGCCAGGATTGGCCGGGCTGCTGCAGGGGCGGACTCAGGGGTGTGGAAGGGAAATGTCGACATGGTTGGCGTGCTCCTCTGGGGGTACCTGATGCGCGGCTCGGACCGGGCCGCGAGCTTCGAGTCGCGCGGAACCGTCCATTGATTACAGCAGCGCTGGCTGCCGGGGGTTGTAAGAAACCCGCGGGCAGCGGTGACTCAGGTTCCGGAACCTCTGGCCGGCCGGATAGCCACCGGCCGGCACCGGTCCGCAATAACGATAACTGGCGCGGCTGCGGCGAGATGGCAGTCTGCCGCGGATGATGGGAGAAGCGTGCAATGAGGGTACAACCCAGCTGGCGATGGCCGCGAAACCTGGGCTGGACGATCTGGAGCCTGCTCGGCCTGTGCTTCCTGGGTACCGCTTCGGTGCTGGCCACCGAGCCGCCGGCGCAGTGGAAAATCGAGTGGCCGAACACCGATTTTTCCAAGACCACGATCGATCTCGCCGAGATCCGTTCCGGCGGCCCCGGCAAGGACGGCATCCCCGCGATCGACCAGCCCCGGTTCGTGCCGCTCGCCGAGTACGCCGGCACCGACGGCAGCGAACCCGTGATCGGGGTGACGGTCGGCGGCCAGTCCCGCGCCTATCCGCTGCGCATCCTGATCTGGCACGAGATCGTCAACGACCGTCTGGGCGGCGTGCCGATCGCGGTCACCTACTGCCCCCTGTGCAACACCGCCGTGGTGTTCGATCGCCGCCTGGGCGATCGGGAGCTCGACTTCGGTACCACCGGTAACCTGCGCCATTCGGATATGGTGATGTACGACGGGCCGACCGAAAGCTGGTGGCAGCAGTACGGCGGCGAGGCCATCGTCGGCGTGCTGGCCGGCGAGCGTCTGAAGATACTGCCGTCGCGGCTGGAATCGCTGGACGAATTCCGCGTCCGCGCGCCGCACAGCGAGGTGCTAGTGCCCAACGATCCCCGGTTCCGCAACTATGGCGCCAACCCCTATGTCGGCTACGACCGCTCGGCGCTACCTTTTCTGTATGGTGGTCAGCTGCCCCAGGGCATCGAGCCCATGATGCGGGTGATTGCGGTGGGGGATACCGCTTGGACGCTACCGCTGGTGCGCGCTGCCGGTTCGCTGCGCCAGGACGGCCTGGAACTGCGCTGGACCGGCGGCCAGCGTTCGGCGCTGGACGGTGCGCAGATCGCCGAGGGCCGCGTGGTGGGTACCGTGACGGTGACCCGCGACGGCCGCGACCTGCCCCACGTGATGACCTTTGCCTTTGCCTTTTTTGCCTTCAATCCGCAGGGCGTGCTGCACACCGAGGAGGGGCCGCTGCGCCAGGCCGGGCGCCGCTAGACGCCGGCCGTCACTCGGCCCCGCCGCGCGGCTGTCGCCGGAGGCATCTTGAACCCAGAACCCGAACCCGAACATTGAGGAAGACCACAATGAGATTGCCGCACCGGCGCCCTTCCCGATTTCCACAGCAGTTCCGCCCGCTGCTGCTGGTGCTGCTCGCCACCGGGATGTCCGTCCCTGCGGCGGCGGATTGCCCCGTGCCAGGCGAGGATGCCACAGCCCATTTCGCTGCTTGCAGCCAGAGAGCCGCAGCGGGCGATGCAGTGGCCCAGCGTCAGCTCGGGAATCTCTACCGCAAAGGTGCTGGAGTAACCCAGTCGGATGCCGAAGCGCTGGCCTGGTACCGCAAGGCGGCCGAGCAAGGGGATGTGGCGGCGGTCTACAACCTGGGGGTGATGTACGACAACGGCTTTGGGGTCAAGCAGGATCACCAGGAGGCCGGGCGCTGGTACGAGCAGGCGGTCGCCCGCAACTACGGCCCGGCCATGTACAACCTGGCCCTCCAGCACGAGTATGGCACGGGCCGTCCCAAGGACTATGCAGCGGCGATGCGCCTCTACACCCAGGCTGCCGAGCTGGGCGAGCCCTGGGCGCAGTTTGCCATCGCGCTGCTGTACGACAACGGTTTCGGCGTAACGCGCGATCCGGTGCGTGCCTACATGTGGTTCGACATCACTGGCGCGGGTCACGAGCACGCCATCCACAACCGGGATTCGGTGGCCGAGGAACTCACCCCCGAACAGATCGAAGAGGGCCGGCGGCTGGCCCGGGAGTGGCGTGCGGCGCGGCCGCAGCTGGCCGCGACCACGGAAGACCCCGCCCTGCGCGCGGCAATCGATAGCGACCAGCGCACCCCGGCCTTCGCGGCGCGCGACCGCTATCGCCACCCCTATGAAACCCTGCGATTTTTCGGCATCCGGCCCGATCAGACCGTGGTCGAGATCTGGCCCGGCGCCGGCTGGTATACCGAGATCCTGGCGCCCTACCTGCGCGAGCGCGGCAAGCTCTATGCCGCTCACTTCCCCGCTGCTGCACCGCTGCCCTACTACCGCCAGCTGCGTGCGGATTTCACTGCCAAGATGGCGGCGGATCCGGCGCGCTACGATCGGGTCGAACTCACCGAATTCCTGCCCCCCGATCACACCGACATCGCGCCGCCGGGCAGCGCCGATCTGGTGCTGACCTTTCGCAACGTGCACAACTGGACCATGCGCGGCGGCGGCGAGGCGCGCACGCTGGCGGCGTTTGCGGCTTTCCATAGCGCCCTCAAGCCTGGGGGTGTGCTCGGCGTGGTCGATCATCGCCTGCCTGCGGACCGACCACTCACCGATCAGGAAGAGAGCGGCTACCTGCGCGAGGATTTCGTGATCGCGGTGGCCGAGCGCGCCGGTTTCGTGCTGGCGGCGCGCAGCGAGCTCAATGCCACTCCCCG
>JADLCO010000091.1 GCA_020847115.1 Pseudomonadales bacterium
AAGACATCGTTGAGTTCTTAATCAGCGAAGGGTCAGATGTCAACGCGAGCGGGGTACCCAAGAACTCACCGTATCGGATATTAAGTACTCCTATTGTTGGCCCCGCCTACCGTGGGCACTTCGATATCGTCAAGATTCTTGTCAACCACGGTGCTGATGTCAATTTTCATGGGGAGGGAGGATTAACGCCGTTAGGTATGGCGGCCTTCGGCGGACATCGATTGATTGCCGAATGGTTGGTTAATCACGGTGCGGAGATTAATCCTTTCGCCAAGGACTACGAACTCGAAGCGAACAATATCCCGCTATTGAGTGCTGTGGATCGTCGGGACATCGAGATGGTGCGCTTTCTCATTGCCAAAGGAGCCAGGGTCAATGCCAGAGCCAAGGGGGGAGAAACGGCTCTGCTGCTGGCCCGGCGTTTCCGCCGCCAGGACATCGTCGATCTGTTAGTGGCAAACGGTGCAACCGACTAACCGTATTTCAAACTCTAAACGAAGGGGGGACATCATGACTATTCCGTTCGGCTTGAATGATGGGATGGACTCCCCCTCTTTGTTGGCGCACATTGCGCGCAGCTGAGACTCATTGGACGTGGGGATCAGCACCAGACAACTCCGAGGAGGAATCCGAAATGCATACTACTACCGTTGCCGTCGATCTGGCAAAAAGCGTCTTCCAGCTGGCCGTGGCCGATGCGGGCTGGAAGGTCATCGAATCGCATCGTCTCAGCCGCGCCCAGTTCGAGCGCTGGTTTCAGAATCGCGAGGTCACGCTGGTCATCATGGAAGCCTGTGGCTCCGCGCATCACTGGGCGCGCTGGCTCAACGGGCTGGGCATCGAGGTCAAGCTTCTGCCTGCCGCCTATGTTCGTGCCTACGTGAAGCGCAACAAGACCGATGCCGCCGATGCCTGTGCGCTGCTGGAAGCGGCGCGTGCCTCCGACATCGTGCCGGTGCGCGTGAAATCCGTCGAGCAGCAGGCGCTGCAGGGCCTGCACCGGACCCGCTCGCTGTGGATGAGCACGCGCACCTCGCGCATCAACGCGCTGCGCGGGTTCTGCCGGGAGTTCGGTCTGGCCATCCCGCAAGGGGCGCGCACCGGGGTGGAGGCCATCAGCCGGGTGCTGGCCGACCCCAATTCGCCGGTGCCCGGACTGATTCGCGGCTCGATGAAACTGCTGGTCGAGGAAATCCGCCTGCTCGAAGCCCGCATCGCCCAGCTGGAGCGCGAATTGTCCGCGGTGGCCAAACACAGCCCGGCCTGCACGACGCTGCTGACGATTCCCGGCATCGGCCTGCTGACGGCAACGGCGATGGTGGCCACCACCGGCGGCGAGGTGTCGCACTTCAAGGATGCCCGGCATTTTGCCAGCTGGTTCGGGCTGACGCCGCGGGAGTTCAGTTCCGGCAACCGCCAGGTGCTGGGCCGCATCTCGAAACGCGGCGACCGCTACCTGCGCATGCTGCTCACCCACGGGGCGCGCTCGGTGCTGCGCGCGGCCACGGTGGCGCGGCGCGCCGGCAGAAAGATCGACGGGCTGCGCACCTGGGCCACCGCCGTGGAGGGGCGCACCAACCACAACAAGGCGGCCTGTGCGCTGGCCAACAAGCTGGCGCGGATCTGCTACGCCACCTTGCGCGATGCCGCACCGTACGGCCAGCCGGCGCCCAGACAGCAGCGCAAGATCGGGCGCACGGCGTTTGCCGTGGCCGGCTAGTCTGCAAGGGAATATCTTGAGCTCCACGTCCCCGCGCTTGCTTTGAGACTGATCGCCCATCATGGCTAAACGGGTCGCACCCTCACGCAACGATGCCGATAACACTGCCGGCAGCTTCATGCTTGCCGCTTGTAACGATTGGCACTGCGTGCGCAGATTCCATGTCGGCACGGGCCACACAGAGCCCACTTACGATGCCGGATATACGACTGCATGCGCTTTCCGCCAGCCAGAACTACCGCTCAGTTCTCTTGACTTCGGGGGGAGTCCATATATGAACTTAGCAAGATCGATCTCGTGGCCTGTGATATGGCGTATGGCGCAAATGATCCAAATCGTGTCCAAATTGGTTCAGCCTTAGCGAGTTACCAGGATACGAATTTCGGCGACGAATGCCTCTACGGATTTCCGAGCGGCTACGTAGTGCGGCAGATATTCGATGACTCGGAAACGACTCGAACAGGCTTTAAAGCTCTCGTTTTCATCAACACCAATACGAGCGAAGTCATTGTCGCCATGGCCGGGACCGACGGGCCGGATAGCCGTGACTGGCTGTCCGACACACGATTGGGCTGGGATCAGTGGAGCGCCAACCGCGCTTCTGTTTTCAACTGCCTCGACACGCTGGGCTTCACGCCAAGCAAGATTCATTTCACCGGCCAGAGTCTCGGTGGCGGCCTGGCCGAATATGCGGCGTACGAATACCTTGCGCGCGCCAATCCGCAAGACCGTGCCGCATTGCGCGAGCGCATGTCGCTCGTCACCTTCAACGGCTTCGGCGGGGCGACCATGCTGAGCCGGCAACTGGGCGGCGCATACGATTCGCGCATGCTCGCCGGTCTGAGCCAATCGGGCGCCTTCTTTGTGACGAACGATGTGGTCAGCCGCTTGGGCGGCGGTCATGTGGGCATGCCGTCGTATCGGCTCGACTACAGGAGCGGGAACATCAATCCCGACACGGGACAGCCGTATCTTCTGGGTATCAAGGATGCGCACAGAATCGAAACCGGGTTGTACCCCTTCATCACGCCCGTCACGGCGCAAT
>JADLCO010000092.1 GCA_020847115.1 Pseudomonadales bacterium
ATAGCTGTTGATGTCGCCCACGCTGAAGCCCGTGGGCGAGGGAATGCGCACGATGCGGCCGTACTGCTGGACGCCCAGTTCGCCGGTCATGGCGCCTCCTGCCGGTTCATCGGGGTTTGGCCTCGCCGCGGATCTTGATGGGCTGTTCGGCGTTGCGGTCGCCCGTGTACTTTTCACCCGTGTACTTTTCACCTGTGTAATAGGCCGGATAGTCGTCCCGCACCACGGGCCCGTCGCTGCGCCAGGTGTGGCAGCCGTTGATCATGAACACAGCGCCGTCATCCTGTTCGCCGGAGCCGGGCCCCCGCTCGCGCGGCGGCTTGCCCGCCAGCTCGCGGGGGTAGTCGCCGGCCAGGGTCTGGAAGGTGACGGTGGCGATGGGCCCCAGCAGTTCGGCGATGTGGGTGCAGCCCTCGACCCCACCCACCAGCTCGCGGACCTTGCGGTTCCAGCCGCCGCCGATGCGCAGCCCGATCAGGCGCTGGAAGTTGTCGAGGATGTCCGAACACATGGTGTAAGGCTGGACGTCCATGGCGGCGTCCACCTCGCGCACTACCAGATCGCCGTCCACCGACAGACGCAGCCACATGTCGTGCACCGGGTAACCGGCGGCCACGGTACCGCGCCAGCGGCTCTCGTAGCTGTAGGTCTTGCGATCGACGATGTGGGCCTCGATGTCGAACAGGCCATCGTCGCGAAAGTAGCCCTCCAAGTGAATGGTGCGGGTGTGCAGATGGCGCCGCGGCTTGGGGGGAGACAAGGGCATTGCGGAACCTCCTGACTTACGGCAACTTCGGAATGGGAGTGCAGCGAATTTCGTGCCGCGCTCAGGGCGTCAGCACCACCCGGCCGCGCACCTGGCCCGCATGAAGGCGGGCGATGACGTCGTTGATGGCGGCGAGCGGCTGGCGTTCGATGTGCGGTGCAATCAGCCCCAGCCGCGCCAGTTCCAGCACCTCCTTCAATTCGGTACGGTTGCCCCAGATGCTGGTGGTGACCTCGCATTCGAGCGGCATCTTCCAGAACGAGAACGGCAGGGTGCCGCCGGCGATGCCGACGATCACCAGTTTGCCGCCGATGGCGACGCTGGCCGCGGCATTGGCGAGGCTGGCATCGTTGCCGACGAAATCGATCACCGCATCGGCGCCAGCCCCGCCGGTGGCCGCCTTGACCGCCGCGCCCACTTCGTCCCGCGCGTCGACGCAGTGATCGGCGCCCAGTTCCTTGGCCATCGCGAGTTTTTCGTCGCTGATGTCGATCGCGATCACGCGGGTGGCCGGCGCCAGCGCGCGCAGGATCTGCAGCGCCATGTGGCCGAGGCCGCCGACGCCGATGATGGCGAGCGTGCGCCCTGGCCCCAGGCGCGGCTGCACTTTGCGCACCGCGCGGTAGGGCGTGAGCGCGGCGTCGGTCAGGGGCGCGGCGACCACCGGATCGAGTCCATCCAGCTTCACCAGATTGCGCGGATGGGGCACCAGCAGCTTTTCGGCCCAGCCGCCATCCACGGTGACACCCGGGAACACCGGTTTCAGACACAGGTTGTCCTCACCACGCGCGCACTGGGCGCAGGTTCCACAGCCCCAGGCGCCGAACACCGCGACCCCGTCGCCAGGCTTGAGGTCGCTGACCTGGTCGCCCACGGCCTCGACGATGCCGGCGTTCTCATGGCCGAGCGTGATCGGCCGCTGGCGCACATTCACCTCGCCGTCGATCACGTGCAAATCGGAGTGGCAGACCCCGGCGCCGGCGATGCGCACCAGCACGTCGGTGGGGCCGACCTGCGGATCGGGCAGCTCCTCGATCTGGATGGGCTTGCCGACTTCGATGAAACGGGTGGCTTTCATGGGTTGGGTTCCAATTTGTTCAGCGGACGAAGATTCAGCGGACGAAGATTCAGCACTCGAGCCGGTAACGGTCGCCATCGCGCACGATGCGGCCGGCGGTGGGCGGCGCGAAATGGGTGCCGATGACCAGCACGTCGGTATCAACGTAGCGTGCGTAGAAATCCCAGCGCGTCTGGATCGCCTGGGCGGCATCATAGTCGGCGTAGCAGCGCCACTCGGGACGCGCCAGCTGGCAGGGATGATGGGTCATGTCGCCGGTGATCACGGCATCGGCGCCGGCCGAGGCGATGCGAACGCTGATGTGCCCCGCTGTATGGCCGTGAGTGGGCTCGAACCAGACCTCGTCGTTGAGGCGATGGTCCGGGTCCACCAGGTCGGCGAGCCCGGCCTCGACGATGGGCGTCACCGAGTCCTGCATCACCGGGCCGAAGTGGTCCTCCTGGGGATCGGCCATCCAGGCCTCCCACTCGTTGCGCGCAAACAGATAGCGGGCGTTGGGAAAGGTCGGCACCCAGCGGCCATCCACCAGCATGGTGTTCCAGCCCACGTGGTCGACGTGTAGGTGGGTGCAGATCACGTAGTCGATGGTCTCGCGCGGAAAGCCCGCGGCCGCCAGATCGCGCAGGAAGGGCCCGGTACGCAGGTTCCAGGCCTTGGTGGTGCGCTCCTTGTCGTTGCCAACGCAGGTGTCCACCAGGATGCGCCGGCCCCGGCTCTCGATCACCAGGGCGTGGATCGACATCTTCAGCCAGCCCTTCTCGGTGACGAAGTTGGGCACCAGCCAGCCGATCTCGGCGAGATTCTCGGGCAGGGCGTCGGGCAGCACGAAGGGCCCCGGGACCGGCGCGTCCTCCTCGACGATCTTGGTGACGCGGACATCACCGATCTGCCAGCTGGTCATGGCGCGCTCCTCAGGCGTTGCGGATCCACAGGCCGCCATCGACCTGCAGGGTGGTGCCGGTGATGAAGGAGGCCGCCGGTAGCGCGAAATTCAGCGTCGCATGGGCGACTTCCTCGGGATCGCCGTAGCGCTGCAGGGCGACCCGGCGCTTGGCGAAGATCTGCTTGTCCTTATCCTCGATGAAACTGGTGAGCTTGGTATTGATGGGGCCGGGACACACGCAGTTGACGGTGATGCCCTCGCGGCCCAGCTCCACCGCCAGCGCCCGGGTCAGACCGACGATGCCGTGCTTCGCCACCGTGTAGGGGCTGGCGTTTTCGGTGGCGCCGAGGCCTTCGGTGGAGCTGATGTTGATGATGCGGCCGTGAGTGGAAGCGCGGATCATCGGCAGCGAGGCGCGGATCAGGCGCATCGGGCCGTTGAGCAGGATGTCCATACCCCAGTTCCACTTTTCTTCGTAGCGCTCGCCGTCGATCTTGGAGAACACCCCAACGCCGGCATTGTTGACCAGGATGTCGAGGCCGCCGAAGCGCTCGCCGATGGCCTGGGTGACCTGGATGATGGCGTCGGGGTCGGCGACATCCAGTTCCCAGGCCTCGGCTTCGCCGCCGGCGTCGCGAATCGCCTGGGCAACTTTCTCCGCGTCCTCGCCGAAGCGGTCGGTGACCGCGACCTTGGCACCCTCGTCGCCGAACAGGTAGGCCGTGGCCCGCCCCATGCCACTGGCCGCGCCGGTGATATGTACCACCTTGCCGGCCACCGAACGGCTCAGTTGACTCAATCGCCCCATCTCTCACACTCCTCTGGTTACTGTCGTCTTGGCCCGAACCGGCTGGAAGCGGGAAACGCGACGCATGCGCACGCGAGCCCGCTATGGTTCGTAAACCATCCCGGTTCGGCAACCCCTTTGTCCCGGGCGGGCCGCCAGCGGCAGGGCGCGGTTATGGCCGAAGGCCAGGGCCGTCGGTGTCGGGAAAGCGCGATAGGTTCGCCTTTTTCCGGCAAAGTTTCTATATTGACCCCCCTTTTGCGGGACCCACTGCGCGCGGGGCCGGTCACAAACACCGTCGACCACCAACACCCACCAACACCAAGGAGAAATGAAATGAGCACTCTGGAAGGCAAAGTAGCCCTGATCACCGGTGCCGCCCGCGGCCAGGGCGCCGCCGAAGCGCGGCTGTTCGCCAAGCGCGGCGCCAAGGTGATGCTATGCGACCTGCTCGACGCCGAGGGCCAGGCCGTAGCCGCCGAAATCGGCCCCAATGCCGCCTACCTGCGCCTCGACGTCACCAGCGAGAGCGATTGGAAGAACGTGGTCAAGGCGACCGTGGAGAAGTTCGGCAAGCTGAACGTGCTGGTCAACAACGCCGGCAT
>JADLCO010000093.1 GCA_020847115.1 Pseudomonadales bacterium
CGCGGTACCGGCGCTGCGCGACCATCCCCAGGACATCCCGGTGCTCGCCGAGCACTTTCTCCAGCGCTTCGGTGCCGAGGCCGGCATCGAGCCGCCGCTGCTCAGCGCCGCCGCGCTGGCTGCGCTGGAGCGCTACGACTTCCCGGGCAACGTGCGCGAGCTGGAAAACATCCTCGAGCGCGCCTTCACCCTGTGCGAAAACCAGCGCATCGAGGTCCACGACCTGCGCCTGATGGCCGGCGATGCGGCGTCGACCCGCTCCCCTGCGCCAGCCCGGCCGGATGCCGCGGCGGCGGACGGCCCCCCACTGCCCACCGACGCCGAGATTGCCGCCGCCGGCAGCCTGGAAGCCTATTTGGAGAACATCGAGCGCGCGGTGCTGGAGCGCACCCTGGTCGCCACCCGCTGGAACAAGACCGCCGCCGCCGAACGGCTCGGTATCAGCTTCCGCCAGGTGCGCTACAAGCTCAAAAAGCTAGAAATCGAGTGACCGGGAGCGTCCGCGTCGCCGACACGGTATTCGAATCTGCCGGATCGGCGCGGCGAAAGGCCGGCATCCGCAATCTGCCGGGCGGAAATTTCTTGGGGGCGATCGAGAAACCACGAACTTCATCATCAATTGTGGACCGTTCGTCCGGAGCCTGTCTTGCAAAATGCCAAGCTGGCTGCAACCATCCGTAGCCGCTCGAAAAGGCCCAGGATGACAACCGGGCTTCTCTACCGGATAAACGGCATTCCGATCCGGGATGGGTTCCGAGCGTAGAGAACATCGCTAGCGCGATGGCGGTCCCATAACGGCATGGCAGCCATGGCACAAATTCGAAAGCCCTGCAAGAACTCGATCTCCGAGCGCGGCGTCACCGTCATCGAGTTGGCCGTGGCCATGGTAGTACTGGGCATCCTGGTGGCGGCGGCAGTCCCGAGCTTCGTGCAGTTGCTACGCGATGCCGACCGCACCACCGTATTGAGCGAGTTGACGGCGGCGCTCAATCTGGCTCGATCCGAAGCGCTCGGTCGCGGCGTCCCGGTATCGGTGTGCCGCAGCGCGGATGCCGCGACTTGCAGCAGCGGCACCTGGGCTCAGGGCTGGCTGGTGTTCGTCAACACTGACAACGACGTTCCCGCTCAAGTCGATGCCGGCGAGGAGATCTTGAAAGCAAGGCAGCAGGCGCAACCCGCGTACACGCTGACGCCCAACAACAACTATGCGAACTTCATCACCTACCGCGCCGACGGCAGCGTAAACAATATCGGTCGAATCACCTATTGCGACCGCCGCGGAGTCGCAGAAGCACGAGCTGTCCTCATCAACATGGCGGGCCGCGTGCGCCTCAGCCGGGACTTGAACGGCAATGGCATTGACGAAGACGAGGCAGGCGATGCCCTCACCTGCCCATAGACACCGACAGAATCCGCTGCCCTTTCGGCAACGGGGCATCGGCCTGATCGAGGTCTTGATCGCCGCATTCATCTTTGCCATCGGCCTGCTCGGTCTGGCGCGGCTGGAAACCGCCAATTTCCGCAACAACCACGGCGCGCAATTACGCTCCCAGGCCATGGCACTGGCCTATGACATCATCGACCGGATGCGCGCCAACCGGGAGCGGGCGCTGGAAGGCGACTACGACATCGACATAGGCGACGACGCCCCCAGCGGGACCACGGTAGCCGCCACGGATCTGCAGGAATGGAAGGCCGGGCTTGCCGACGTGCTGCCCGCCGGAGACGGTTCCGTAACACGCGCCGTGGCGGGCCCGGTAACGCGCTTCACCGTCATCGTCCAGTGGGACGACTCCCGGAGTGAGGAAGACCCGCTGCAGTTCGCGATCAATACGGAGTTGTAGACGATGCCACGGCGCCCGGCCCCTTCCGCTCGCCATGCCTCCACCGGAGCCCGCAGCAGGCGCCGACCCGAGGCGGGCTTTTCACTCATTGAACTGATGATCGCCCTAGTGGTCGGCGCCGCGTTGCTCGCGATCGTGGTGCGCATGGTGGCCGCCACCCTGGCCACCTACCGATCCGACGAATATCTGGCGCGGTTGCAGGAAAACGCACGTTACGCCCTCGAGCAAATCGGTTTCGACGGTCGCATGGCGGGCTTCAGCGGCTGCGCCCGCGCCATCAACAACCTGCTCGACACCAGCTCCGCGGCCTACGAACCCTCCCTGTACGACCTCCTTCCGCTCAATGTCGGGGACCCGCCGCGGAGCATTTCCGGCTGGGAGTACGACGACACGGGAGACGGCGACGACTATGCCATCACCACCCTGGACCCTGCCGGTGTGGCGCTGAACAAGTGGAGCGATCCCGGGGCCAACAGCCTGGTCGACGATCTGCAGAACCTGGTGGTGCCCGGTACCGATGTCCTGGTCCTCAAACATGCCGAACAGGTTCTGAGCGTCGGGGCCACCGGCAACACCCCTGCTAACGCCGCCAGCATCTCCCTTTCCGGAGCGAGTGGCGTCAATCAGAACACCCTGATTCTGGTCTCCGACTGCCAGGGCAGTGACCTGTTCCAGAACCGTGCCGCCAACAACGCCGACACTTTGTCCCGCGGTTCCGGCGGCAGCCCCGGAAACGTCGCGACCAGTACGAACCTCAGCCATGCCTACGGGCCGGACATGGAAATCTATACCTTTACGGTCGTGGTCTACTACATCGGCCGCGGCGCCTCGGGCGAGCCGGCGCTGTTTCGCCGCAGCTATGCCCGGGGCGGAGCGGGGGAGACTCAAGAAATCGTCGAAGGTGTCGAAAACCTGCAAGTGGTCTATGGGGAAGATACCAATGACGACAGCCTGGCGGACATCTATCGACCCGCCACCCAGGTGGTCAACTGGGGCGACGTGGTCTCGCTGCGCGTGGGCCTTTTGCTGCGCACCGTCGAATCGGGCCGGCAGGAAAACGACACCAGAACCTATAACCTGCTGGGCACCACCATCACACCGCGCGCGGAAGACGCTCGCCGTCACCGCCGGGTATTCACCACAACCATCGCATTGCGCAATCGCGTTGGGTGACCCATGGCAAGGCCGTTGAATTCTCGCCCCCCACCAATGCGACAGCGCGGCCTGGTCCTGCCCATGGCGCTGATCCTGCTGGTGGTGCTGACTCTGGCCGGCATCGGCGCCGCCCGGGTCAACATCCTGGAAGAACGCATGGTGTCCGCCACCTACAACCGCCAACTCGCCTTCCAGGCCGCCGAAGCGGCGTTGCGGGACGGCGAGCGCTTCGTCCAGTCGGCGGTGCTGCCGGCTTTCAATGGTTCCGATGGCCTGTACATGGCACCGCTACCGGAAGACCCCAAGATCTGGGCCGGTTGGGATGCCGATGACTGGGCCAACGCGGACAATACCATCGCCTATGACGATGCCGGTGGAGCGCTAACCGGGGTAGCCGCGCAGCCGGTGTACATCATCGAGGAGCTCGCACGCACGGCCAGCGGCGCCGGTGGCAGTCTCGGCGCCGGCCAGCCCCAACCGGAAACCGTGTATTACCGGGTGACCGCCCGCGGCGTGGGCGGCATCGACACCAGCGTGGTTTTGCTGCAATCCATCTATCGGAGGGAATGACCATGGCCAGTTCACGGCGTACGAAACCGGCGATGGCGCGGCGCGCAACCCGGATTCCGGTCTGGTTGACCGCAATCGCTCTGGCGTCGAGCCCCTCCGGGGGCCAGGCAGCGGCCTTCGATATCTACCAGTTGCCCATGTTCTCCTCCGGCGCCGTCACGCCCAACGTGATGCTGCTCGTGGACAACTCAGGCAGCATGGACAACATCATCTGGGCCGACGACTTCGATCCAACCATCGATTATCCGGATTGGAGCATCGACTGGGATCCCTCGAGCGGCAACGTTCATCTCAGCGCGCTATCGAGCTCTGGCTGCACCAACTCCACTTGGTACCGCGGCAAAAAAGGTAGCGACCCCATCAAGTGCCTGAGACTGCCCGATCCCGTGGGGGGCGAAAACACCCGCTACAGCGGCAACTACCTGAACTATCTGTTCGAAACCTACGCCCACAACACCAACCTCACCACCGGCACCATCCCGAACGAAACGCGGATGCAGGTGGCCAAGCAAGTCGCCACCGATCTGGTGAACACCGTCACGGGTATTCGCTGCGGGGTGAGCACCTTCTACGGAGGATCGAACAATTCCGCACACGGCGGCACGGTACTCGAGGCCTGTGAGGACGAGAACGCCTCTGGCCACAAGACCGATCTCCTCAACGCCATCGCCGGCCTGAGCGCGGTGAACAACACCCCGCTGGCCGAGGCGTTGTACGAAATGACCCGCTATTTCCGTGGTATGTCGAGGTACTACAACGGCTCCAGCAACTACACCAGCCCGCTGCAGTACCGCTGCCAGAGCAGCTTCGTGGTGGCGGTCACCGACGGCTACCCCACCTACGACACCACCTTCCCCAACGACGACCCCGCCGACACGGCGGACACCACCCGTGCGCTACCCAACTGGGACAATCTGGCACCAGCTACCGCACAAACCGACTACCCCAACTTTCCCCAGCATTCCGACGGGTTCCAGCCCAACGGAACCAGCGCGAACGAAGGCTATTCGCTGTACCTCGACGACATCGCCAAGTTCGCCTACGACCTCGATCTCAAGACCAGCGGGCTGGACCTCGATGGCGAACCCTGGGGCACGCTCAGCGACCCGCCGCCCCCTTCCGGCGAGCCCGATTTCCGCCAGCAACGGCTTCAGACCTATACCGTGGGTTTCGCCACCGGCAACCAGATGCTCCAGGACGCCGCCGCCTACGGCGACGGCCAGTATTACACCGCCAACAACTACCAGGAACTGAAAACGGCACTCGAAGAAGCCTTGCTGGCGATCCAGACGCAATCCGTGTCCGCAGCCTCGGTGGCGCTCAACTCCACCCGCCTCGACACCGGCCTACAGCTCTATCAGGCGCGATTCGACAGCGAGGACTGGAGCGGCGACCTGGTGGCCTTTGAAGTAGAAGTCGGCGATGCCGACAACGACGGTCAAGATGGCGAGGTGCTCGACGAGGTATGGAGCGCGCGCGACGAACTACCCACCTGGAACACCCGCAAGATCTTCACCACGAAGTCCAGCGACCGCACCGGGCAACCCTTTGTATGGGCGAGTTCCGGTGCTGACGCCGACCGACTCAGCACCGCCCAGAAAAACGCCCTGAAGCAAACCAACAGTACAAACTCCTCCAATACGAACAAAGGCCGCGCCCGGGTCGACTATGTGCGCGGTGACCAGTCCAACGAAGACCCCGCCGGACAGAAATTCCGCAAACGGACTCATCTACTCGGCGACATCGTCAACTCCGACCCACTGTTCGTCGGCCAGCAGGACTTCGGTTACGACCTGCTGCCTGGCACCGAGGGGTCGAGTTATCTGACCTTCCGCTCCAGCGCCAGCTATACCAGCCGGAAGCCCATGGTCTATGTGGGCGCCAACGACGGCATGTTGCACGGCTTCGACGTGAGCCCGGCCAACGGCGGGATCGAGCGCCTGGCCTACATCCCGCTGCCTGCCTATGTGAATCTCTGGCAGCTTTCGTCCCCGACCTACAACCACAAGTTCTTCGTGGACGGCTCACCCGCCTTCGGCGATGCCTATGTCGGCGGCGCCTGGAAAACCATCCTGGTCGGCACCCTGGGCGGCGGCGGGCGCGGCGTATTCGCCCTGGATGTGACCAATCCGGGCAGTTTTTCCGCCAGCAACGTGCTCTGGGAGAAGGTCAACATCGCCGACGGCGCAAGTTGGTCGCCTAAAATGAACATCGTGGATGACTCCGACATCGGCTACACCTACGGCCAGGCTAGCGTGGTGCGCATGAAAAACGGCAAGTGGGCGGCAGTCTTCGGCAACGGTTATAACAGCGACGGCCACGACGCCGCGCTGTTCATCGTCGATGTCGCCGACGGCTCGACGATCAAGAAGATCGTGGCCGCCGATGGCACCGCTGCCGTACCCAATGGCCTGTCGAGCCCCATTCCAGTGGACATCGACAACGATCGCATCGTGGATGCCATCTACGCCGGCGACATGCGGGGCAACCTGTGGAAGTTCGACGTGTCCGGTAACGGCGCCGGGTCCTGGGGCGTGGCCTTCGGCGGCACGCCACTGTTCGTCGCCACCGACCCGGACGGCGCCCGACAACCCATCACCGCGCGGCCGGAGGTCACCAAGCACCCGGTGTCCGGCGTGGTGGTCCTGTTCGGCACCGGCAAATATTTCGAGGAAACGGATCGCCGCCTGCAAAACACCGAGCAGACCCAGACCTTTTACGGCGTTTACGACCAGGGTGCAGCAGTCACCGGCGGACGGGCGGCGCTGCTCGAGCAAGAGCTGATCGAGGAGATCGCGGCGACCGATCCCCGCAATCCGTCACGAGACACCGACAACCCCGTCGACCTGCGGGTCACCACCGAGCAAACCCCCACCGTCGCGCAGAAGGGCTGGTATTTCGACCTGCCCACCACCGGCGAGCGCCAGATCGCCCGGCCCATCGTGCGCGACCGGCGGGTGATCTACACCACGGTCATCCCCAACGACAGTGCCTGCTTCGCCGGCGGCGTCAGCTGGCTGATGGAAATGGACTCGGTGACGGGTTCACGGCTGCCGTTTTCTCCGTTCGATCTCAATAATGATCAGCGGATCAACGGGGACGATCACGTGGAGGTCACCATCGACGGCCAAGTGGTTTTGGTCCCGGTCAGCGGCAAGAAATCCAACGAGGGTGTCATCAAAACCCCGGGCATCGTCGGTGCCGGTGATCTGGAGTACAAGTACACCAGTGGGACCACGGGAGGAATCGAAGTCACCGTGGAACCTGGCAACACCGGCAGCGGCCGCCAGTCCTGGCGGCAGTTGCAGTAACCCGTGGCCATGTAGGAGCAGTTGATGATGAAGAATACCGCAAGCAGTACGCCCCGCTGCCGGTGCGCCGGCCTGGCACTCGTGCTGGGTCTGGCGGCGGCCGGCGCCAGTGCGGATGACGACCGCTACGGCGGCCGCATCATGGCCTACGATGTCGGTACCGGAACCCTGCTGGTCGACGATCGCAAGGCTCATGTGGGCCCCGCAACCAAGCTGCTGGGTTACGACGGTGAGCGCATTCCCACAACCGCCCTCGAGCCCGGCATGTCGGTACTCTATGAAGTGCGCCGCTCCGATGACGACATCCCCGAGATCGCGGTGCTCGAGTTGATCCCCAATTGAACCGCATGGTCCTCGCCAGCAGGCGATTTCAATCCGCTACGCCGACAGCGCGGCACGCGGCGCGCGGGTTTTCGCTGATGGAACTGATGATCGTGGTGGCGATCGTCGCCATCCTGGCGGCGATCGCCTATCCCAATTACACGGATTCCGTGCGCCGCAGCAACCGCTCCGATGCGCGTGCCACCTTGATGCAAGCCGCCCAGAACCTGGAGCGCTACTTCACCGAAAACAATACCTATCTGGGCGCCACCATCGCTGAGGATCCGGATACCGACATCTGGGCCACGGATATGTCGACGGAAGGGCATTACACCCTGGATTTTTCGGTTGCCCCCACCGCCACCACCTACACGCTCCGCGCCACCGCCATCGGACGTCAGGCCTTGGACACAGACTGCCCAGCACTGACGCTCACCCATACGGGCGTACGTTCCCCGCCCGAATGCTGGTAGCTCCGACACGGCTTCAGCGGCCCACCAACGGTTCGCTCGCGAACGCCACCCCAACCCAGCCGTGGCGCATAAAGGCGCGGATGTTGGCATGGTTGTCGCCGTTCGGGTCGGACAACACGCTGCGATAGTGTTCGGCAAACAGCGCCAGGGTGTCGGCCTCGGTCAGGCCGTGCAGGCGCGCGAACGCCAATACCCGGCACGAGCCCTCGTTGACCCCGGCGGGGTTCTCCACCCGGCCGGCGCCGAGGCCGTTCGTGAAGGCGGTCGGGGTGTAGTGATAGTGGCGCCCGATGGTGTCCAGCACCGCGGCGAAGGTCAGGGCCTCGGGTGCGCTGCGCGCCCGCGCGATCAGTTCGGCTGGGGTCATTTCGGTCTCCAGGATGAACGCGGGGCATTGGACGGGCAAAGCCCGCCGCGCGCAAGCCCCGGCGCCAGCACGGGCCATCAATCAGCCGCGAGCCAGATCAGCGCCGCCATGCGCCCGGTGGGGCCATCGCGGCGGTGGGAGTAGAAGCGCCGGCCGTCCTCGTAGGTGCACCGGTCGCCGCCGTGGATGGCCTCCGCGGGCACCCCGGAGGCTTCGAGCTGGGCGCGGGCAATGCCGGCCAGATCCGCCAGCCAGTGCTCGGGCCGGTCTGCCGGGCGAAATTGTGCGGCAAGGCGGTCGTCGGCGGTGCAGAAGGCGGCGCGGACCTCGGCGCCCACCTCGTAGCAGCGGCCACAGATGGCCGGTCCCAGCCAGGCGAGCAGGCCGTCGGGCGCCATGCCGAGGCCGATCAGCACGCGCTGCACGATGCCGGCCGCCAGACCCCGCCAGCCGCCGTGCACCGCGGCAACCAGGCTGCCCGCGCGGTCGCACAGCAACATCGGCAGGCAGTCGGCGCTCTGCACCGCGCAGACCACGCCGTGGCGGCGGGTCCAGGCGGCATCGCCGTTGCGCTCGATGCCATCGGCCACGGCCGCCACCAGCTCGGTGCCATGCACCTGGTGCAGCCACTGCGGCGGCGCCGGCAGACCCAGGGCGCGCGCCACCGCGGCGCGGTTGGCGGCGACCGCGGCCGGATCGTCGCCCACCCGGGTGCCCAGATTGAGCGCCCCAAAAGGCCCGGCGCTGTGGCCACCCAGGCGGGTGGTGAAGGCGGCGCGTACCCTTGCTGGGGCCGGCCAAGCGGGCCGCAGGAAGGCGGATTCCGGCAGCGGGGACTCCGGCGGAGGGAGGTCAGTCATCGGGGCTGCCCCGAGCAGACTTTCCGGCAGCCGCGGCGAGCGCGGCAAGCAGCGCAGCGAAATCATCCGGCAGCGGCGCCTCCCAGTGCCGTTCGCTGCCATCGCCGGGGTGGACCAGCGCCAGGCGGGCGGCATGCAGCGCCTGCCGGCGAAATTCACCGAGTGCGGCCTGGGCAACGGGGCCGATGCCGGCGGGCATCCGCTGCCGGCCGCCGTAGACCGGATCGCCCACCAGGGGGTGTCCGAGATGCGCCATGTGCACCCGGATCTGGTGGGTGCGCCCGGTCTCCAGGCTCACTCGCAGCAGGGTATGCGCCGGAAAGCGCCGCACCACCCGGTAGTGGGAGGTGGCTTCGCGGCCGCCGGCGACCACTGCCATGCGGGTGCGCGCGCCGGGATGGCGGCCCACCGGCGCGCGCACGGTGCCGCCGGCGATCACCTGGCCGCACACCAGGGCGTCGTATTCGCGGCGCACGCTGCGCGCGCGCAGCTGGGCGACCAGGCTGGCGTGGGCGCGCAGGGTCTTGGCCACCACCATCAACCCGGTGGTGTCCTTGTCGAGGCGATGGACGATGCCGCCGCGGGGCAGCGCACGCAGCTCCGGGCAGTGCAGCAGCAGGCCGTTGAGCAGCGTTTGATCGGGGTTGCCGGCGGCGGGGTGTACCACCACGCCCGCGGGCTTGTCGATCACGATCAGCTCGGCATCCTCATACACCACCCGGAAGGGCACCGCCTGCTGCGCCCATTCCCCGGCGGCGAGCACGGCGGCATCGAGCGCCAGCCATTCGCCGCCCAGCACGCGGTCGCGGGGGCGGCGCCGGCCGCCGTCGACCAGCAAGTCGCCGGCCTCGATCCACTGCTGCACGCGGGCGCGTGAAAACTCCGCGAACACCGCTGCCGCCGCCTGGTCGAGCCGGCGGCCGCCGAGCTCCGGCGGAATCCGGATGCGGCGTTGAATGTGCTGGACAGCCGTCATGGGTTTGCTTTATCGGATACTCGGTTGATAGGTTGATAGGGCTATGGCCCAGTACGCCTTGAACGGGCCGTCACCCCGGCGAAAGCCGGGGTCCGGGCGCTTGTTTTAACTGGATTCCGGCTTTCGCCGGAATGACGGAAAGTAGACCTATTCAGGGCTTCCTTAACGCGACTATGGTTAAATAGACGCCTTTTTTAGCAGGGCTGGCGGGGATGCTCAATCCCGCGGCGATGGGGAACCATGCGACTACTGGTGTTCGGCTTGGCGTTGGCACTGCTCACCGGCTGCTCCTGGATGCACTCCAAGGAAGACGGCCGCAAGGAAGCCGAGGAGCGCACCAAGAACTTCACTGAGAAGGATTTCTACGACAACATCCAGAAGGACCTGACCGCCCACGACTGGACCAAGGCGATCGAAAACCTGGAGGCCCTGGAGGCGCGCTACCCCTTCGGCACCTACGCCGAGCAGGCCCAATTGGAACTGATCTACGCCTACCACGAAAGCCTGAACTACGAGGCGGCTATCGCCGCCGCCGACCGCTTCATCCGCCTCCACCCGCGCCACCCGCGCGTGGATTACGCCTACTATGTGAAGGGCATGTCCCTGCTCGCCTCGGGCCGCGGACTGTTCGACCAATACCTGCCCCGCGATCCCAGCAAGCGCGACCCGGGCTCCGCGCGACAGGCGTTCAACACCTTCAGCGAGCTGGTCAACGCCTTTCCCGGCAGCAGCTACGCGCCGGATGCCCGCCAGCACATGGTCTACCTGCGCAACCTGATGGCGCGCCAGGAAATTCATGCCGCCAACTACTACTTCAAGCGCGGTGCCTACCTGGCGGCCACCAATCGCGGCCGCTTCGTGGTGGAGAACTACCAGCAGACGCCGGCGGTCGCCGACGGCTTGGCGGTAATGGCCGAGGGCTATCACCTGCTGGGCATGCCGGACCTCGCGCTCAATGCGGCGCAGACCCTGGTGCTCAACTTTCCCGATCACCCGGCGCTCGACGAACAGGGCCACTTCCGCTTTCAGGACGACATCAAGGACCGCGACTCCTGGTGGCACAAGCTGACGCTGGGAGGCTTCACTCCGGAAAAGCCGCCGTATTTCGATTCCCGGCCGGAATACCGGAGTGAAGGCGAGGGTGGCAACGGAGCTGGCGACAAGGCCGAGCCGCAAGCGGAGCCAACCAAGAGTCGCTCCTGGCTCAACTGGCTCACCTTCGGGCTGCTGGGCTAGCCGTTCGGGCGGCACCCGCGGCGCGCTGGCATGAGGGCCCCGGCTGCGCCGTCGCCACCGCGCCGGCCGGCGCGCGGCACCGCCCCTCTCCGTGGAGAATCCGCGTGCTGGATCTATCCGAAAACCTGATCCGCAAGATCGGCCTGCTGTATCGCTACATGATGCGGGCAATCGACAGCGAGATGGCGGCCCTGGACATCGGCGCCGGCCGCTTTTCCTACCTGTTCATGCTCTATCTCCGCGAGGGGCTCACCCAGCAGGAGATGGCCTACCGGCTGCAAGCCGACAAGGCGGCGGTGGCCCGCACCCTGGCGCAAATGGAACGCCAGGGTTTCGTGGAACGGCGCCCAGACCAAGGCGACCGCCGCGTGCTGCGGGTCTATCTGACCGAGCGCGCGCGGGCGCTGCGCGGTGAGCTGGAGCGGGCCATCATCCGCGTCATGGCGCATCTGCGCGGCGATCTGGCGGACGAGGCCTGGCAGCTGCTGGAGCAGCAGCTGGGCGCCATGCTGCAGCGCCTCGATGCACACTACCAGGTGGGGCACAAGGGCGGGCGCGCCGGGCCGGCCGCCTGACTTCTTGCCCGGCGCTACGCCGCGGGCTCAGCAGGCCGAAGCCGCCAGCGCCGACGGCCGGCGCAAATAGCGCAAGCCGCCGAACACCGCCGCGATCACGGCGCCGTAGAAGATCAGCTGCATGCCGGCAGGTTCCGCTTCATAGCCCACCAAAGTGGCCAGCAGGGTACCCAGCACCGAGTCGTTGCTGAGCAGCCAGCCGGTGTCCCACAGGTAGCCCAGCGCCGGCAGATAATCGGCCTGGATCAGGTATTTGGCGGCCTGTGCGGCCATCCCCGCGGCGAGCAGCGTGAGCAGCACGGTGGACACCGCGAACAGATGGCGGGAGGGAATGCGCAGCAGGCCGCCGTAGAGCGTGGCGCCCGCCAGGACGCCGAGCGCGACGCCGAGCGCCGAGCCGCTGGCCATGGCCGCCACGCTGGCGCCGCCGGCGGCGATGCCGTAGAGAAACAGCACCACCTCCGAGCCCTCGCGCAGCAGCGCCAGCCCGACCAGTGCGATCAGGATGCGCGGTGGACGCTCGCCGCTGCGCACCGCCTCGCCGGCGGCATTGGCGTCGCGCGCCAATTTTTCACCGTGTGTCGACATCCACAGGATGTGGCCGGAGAGCAGCACCACCACGGCGATCAGCACCAGGGCGTTGAACAGCTCCTGTCCCATGCCGGAGGCGAAACCGGCGATGGCATCGGCGGCCAGCGCCACTACCAGGGCGCCGCCGATGCCGAGACCGATGCCGGCGCCGACCATGGCATTGCGGCCCGGAACGCCGCGCGTCGCGGCACAGACGATGCCGACCACCAGAGCCGCTTCCAGCACCTCGCGAAAGACGATGATCAGGGCGCTCAGCATGGCGACACCACCTCCATCACTCCGATTCTCATCACTCCGGTTCTCATCACGCCGACTCCCGTCACTCCGCGATCAACACGCCCTGGGCGGTGTCCTGGTTGAACTCGCCGAAGAACTTGTAGCTGCCGGGCTTGAGCGGGCCCACCGGAATTTTCGCGGTGCGGTTGCCGGCGATGACCTTCTCGCGATGCAGATCGTGGCTCTCGAACTCCTCCGGCGTGGGGTCCTGGTTCTCGATCACCAGCATCACCTTGGTGGCGGCCGGGATCCGCACCTCGGCGGGTACGAATTTGTGGTCCTTGATCACCAGCTTCACCTCCGCGGGCTCCGCAGCGCCCACCTGAACCGCCACCGCCAACATCGCCATTGCCGCCAATCTGCGCATTCGCCTTCTCCTCGGTCGCTTCAGATGATAATGGTTATTAACACCAGAGCAATCCTTCCACATCCCCCGCCCTCATGGCAAGGGTTGCCGAGAGAATTTCGCATCAACGACTGATCTGGATTCGGTCCCGGGCCGCGATCGCCCTGGCCTTGGCCTGTTCGAGGTCGGCGCCCCGCGCCAGGCACACGCCCATGCGCCGCCGGCCGGCGACCTCCGGCTTGCCGAACAGGCGCAGCTGGGTATCGGGCTCGGCCAGCGCCGCTTCCAGCCCGGAGAAGGCGACCTGCGCCGACTGGCCCTCGACCAGCAGCGCGGCGGAGGCGGAGGGTCCGTGCTGGACGATGTTGGGGATCGGCAGGCCGAGGATGGCGCGCACGTGCAGGGCGAACTGGGACAGATCCTGGGAGATCAGCGTCACCATGCCGGTGTCGTGCGGGCGCGGCGACACCTCGCTGAAGATCACTGCGTCGCCGCGCACGAACAGCTCGACCCCGAACACGCCCCAGCCGCCCAGCGCGGCGGTGATCTTTTCGGCCATCGCGCGCGCGCCGTCGAGGGCGCGCGCGGACATCGGCTGCGGCTGCCAGGACTCGCGGTAGTCGCCGTCCTCCTGGCGATGGCCGCTGGGCGCGCAGAAGGCGGTGCCATCGCGATGGCGTACGGTCAGCAAGGTGATCTCGTAGTCGAAGTCCACGAAGCCCTCGACGATCACCCGGCCAGCGCCGGCGCGGCCGCCGGCCTGGGCATAGGCCCAGGCGGGGTCGATGTCGGCCGCGGTCCGCACCAGGCTCTGGCCCTTGCCCGACGAACTCATGATCGGCTTCACCACGCAGGGCAGGCCGATCGCCGCCACCGCTGCACGGAACTCGGCCTCGGTGCCTGCGAAGCGGTAGGGCGAGGTGGGCAGGCCCAGGGTCTCGGCGGCCAGCCGGCGAATGCCCTCGCGGTTCATGGTCAATTGCGCCGCGCGCGCGGTGGGCACCACGGTATGGCCCTCGGCCTCCAATTCGACCAGGGTATCGGTGGCGATGGCCTCGATCTCGGGCACGATGTAGTGCGGCCGCTCGCGCTCGATCACCGCGCGCAGCGCGGCGCCGTCGAGCATCGACAGCACATGGCTACGGTGGGCGACCTGCATGGCCGGGGCGTTGGCATAGCGGTCCAGCGCGATCACCTCACAACCCAGCCGTTGCAGCTCGATCGCCACTTCCTTGCCGAGTTCGCCGGCGCCGCACAGCAGCACGCGGGTGGCGGTGGGAGAAAAAGGGGTGCCGAGGGTGGTCATCCGGTCGCTTCCGCGGTGGGGATCGGCCGCTGATTATAGATCCGGCCCGGGCGCCGAGGCCGCGCCGCCCGGCACGACCGGGCTGCTAAAATGCCCCGGTACACCTACCCCGCCCACCCACCATGAAACCCGAACTGCTCTCCCCCGCCGGCAGCTACAAAAGCATGCGCTATGCCTTCGCCTATGGCGCCGACGCGGTCTACGCCGGCCAGCCGCGCTACAGCCTGCGCGTGCGCAACAACGAGTTCAATCGCCTGGAGGTGATGGCGGAAGCCGTCGCCGAAGCCCATCGCGGCGGTAAAAAATTCGATGTGGCGAGCAAGGTCTCGCCCCACAACAACACGGTGCGCACCTATCTGCGCGACATGGAGCCGGTGATCGAGATGGGGCCCGATGCCCTGATCATGGCCGATCCGGGGCTGATCCTGCTGGTGCGCGAACGCTGGCCGGAGGTACCCATCCACCTGTCGGTACAGGCCAACGCGGTGAACTATGCGTCGGTGCGCTTCTGGCACCGCCAGGGCATCTCGCGGGTGATCCTGTCGCGGGAGCTGTCGCTCGAGGAAATCGCCGAGATCCGCGACCAGTGCCCGGAAATGGAACTGGAGGTCTTCGTCCACGGCGCGCTGTGCATCGCCTATTCCGGTCGCTGCCTGCTGTCGGGCTACATGAACCACCGCGACCCCAATCAGGGCGCCTGCACCAACGCCTGCCGCTGGAAATACCAGGCCCACGAGGCGATCCAGACCGAGACCGGCGATATCGTGCCCGCCACCGGCACCTGGGCGCCCCCGGTCGAGACCGAGGAACAGCCGCTGATGCTGCTGCAGGAGGCGACCCGGCCGGACGAACTGATGCCCGCCTACGAAGACGAGCACGGCACCTACATCATGAACTCGAAGGATCTGCGCGCCGTGCAGCACGTACCCGAGCTGGTGCGCATGGGCATCCACTCGCTGAAGATCGAGGGCCGCACCAAGTCCCACTACTATGTGGCGCGTACCGCGCAGACCTACCGCCGCGCCATCGACGAAGCCGTCGCCGGGGTACCGTTCGACATGGACCGGATGCGCGAGCTGGATCACCTCGCCAACCGTGGCTACACGGAGGGCTTCTACCGCCGCCACGTGCCCGAGGCCTACCAGAACTACGACCAGGGAGCCTCGGCCAACAGCCAGCAGCAGTTCGTGGGCGAGATCAGCGAGATTGACGCCGCGCGCGGCTGGGCCACGGTGGAGGTGAAAAACCGCTTCGCCACCGGCGACCGCGTCGAGCTCATCACTCCGGCGGGCAATGTCGGTTTCACCCTCGAATGCATCGAGAGCCTGCACGGCGAGCCGCTGGCGGTGGCGCCGGGCTCCGGTCACCGGGTGCGTATCCCGCTGACCACCAGCCTGGATGAACGCGATGCCGAATTCGCGCTGCTGATGTGCCATCGTTGACTCGCTCTCACTGACTGTGTCGCCACCGAGCGCTCTAGGCCTGCCATGCCCAGACTGATCCTGGCGGCCGTCATCGCCTACCTGCTGTGGTACGGCTGGCAGCAGCGCGGTCGCTGGCGCACCCTGCCACCAGAGCGCCGCCGCGAGCTGCTGTGGCGCGGCTTCTGCGGCGCGATATTCGGCCTCGCGCTGATCCTGGTGCTGACCGGCCGCGCCCACTGGATCACCGCCGCCGCGGCCGCCCTGCTCCCCGTGGTGCGCAATGCGATCGGTCTCGGGCTGCGCGCGCTGCCCCTGTGGCGGCTGTGGCGGCAGCACGGACCCGGTTTTGCCCCGCGCTTTCGCACCCCGGCGCTCGAAGTACAGATCGACCTGCAATCCGGCGCCATCGACGGCAGCGTGCTGCAAGGCCGCCACGCCGGCCAACGCCTGGGCGCACTGTCCCGCGCGCAACTGGACGAACTGCTGGCGGAGCTGGCACCCGACGACCGGCGCTCGCGCTGGCTGCTCAATGCCTACCTCGCGCGCCGCTTCGGCCAGCGCCCGGAAACACCGCCGCCAGCAGCAGATACGACCGACGAAGACGAAGCCTGGCGCATCCTGGGCCTCGAAAAAGGCGCCAGCCGCGAGCAGATCCTGCGTGCCCACAAACGTCTGATGCAGCGCCTGCACCCGGATCGCGGTGGCAACGACTACCTCGCCGCCAAGGTGAACGCCGCCCGCGACCGCTTGCTCGGCTGAGCCCGCTCCGGCCACGCAACCTGTCCCCGGCTGCGGCGGCTGCCTATCATGGCGCCGCCAGATCCATTCCGTCCCGGTGGCACAGCTGGATAGCGCGGCCCCCTCCTAAGGGGCAGGTCGGAGGTTCGAATCCTCTCCGGGACGCCATTTCTCTGTTATCTATCTCTATTCTTCTCTTTTTAATTTCGTCTTCGCCAAACGCCGACGCGCGGCGGCGCGGATTGCATGCCTGCGGGAGCTGTTGGCTGCTTCCGGCCGAGGACCGGACACAAACAAACCTCCACGGGGGAGGTTTTTGGTGGGCCGTGCTGGATTCGAACCAGCGACCAATTGGTTAAAAGCCAACTGCTCTACCAGCTGAGCTAACGGCCCGTGCGGGGAGGCGCTATCTTACTGGCCGCGCCCCAAAGGTCAAGAACTTGTGGGCAAAACTCATTGCAGCGGGGCGGAATCGCCGCCGTCGACCTGGTCCCGATAGCGCGTGGGATCGGCGACGCCGGCGGCGGCGAATCCGTCCCGGCGCAGCCGGCAGCTGTCGCAGCGCCCGCAGGCGCGACCGGCGGCGTCGGCGGCGTAACAGGACACGGTGCGGGCGTAATCGACCCCCAGCGCGACGCCACGGCGAATGATCTCGGCCTTGGCCAGCGCGATCAGGGGCGTGTGGATGCGCAGCGGCCGCCCCTCCACGCCGGCCTTGGTGGCCACTTGCGCCAGGGCGGTGAAGGCGCGGATGAATTCCGGCCGGCAATCGGGATAACCGGAGTAATCCACGGCATTGACGCCGATGAAGAGGTCTTGGGCCTCCAGGACTTCGGCCCAGCCCAGGGCGATGGCGAGGAACACGGTGTTGCGCGCCGGCACATAGGTGGCCGGGATGCCCTCCCCGGCGGCGGTGGGCACGGCGATCCGCACGTCGGTGAGCGCCGAGCCGCCGATCGCCCGCAGGTCCAGGCCCACCACCTTGTGCTCAACGGCGCCGAGCTCGGCGCTGAGCACGGCCGCCGCCGCCAGCTCGGCGCGGTGCCGTTGGCCGTAATCGAAACTCAGCGTGTGGCAGCGGTAGCCCTGTGCGCACGCCAGCGCCAGCAGGGTCGCCGAATCCAGGCCACCCGACAACAGCACCACGGCGTCAGGCTGCGCACTTCCCATCAGTGCCCCGGGGCGTCGCCCCACAGGTATTTGTGCAATTGCAGCTGCATCCGTACCGGCAGCCGGTCGGCGAGGATCCAATCCGCCAGCGCACGCGGTTCGAGCTGCCCCTGGCTGGGGGAAAACAGCAGCTCGGCGCCGGTCGCGGCGAGCCCGTGTTGATCGAGTTGGAAGCGCGCCCAGTCGTAGTCGGCGCGATCGCAAATCACGAACTTGATCTCATCCTTGGCGCTCAGGTGGGCGATGTTCGCCCAAAGGTTGCGCGCCACCTCGCCGGATGCCGGCGTCTTGATGTCGAGAATGACGTGTACGCGCGGATCGACGGCCGCGATCGGCAGCGCACCGCTGGTCTCCAGGGATACGCGGTAGCCGCGCTCGCAGAGCGCATGCAACAGCGGCAGGCATTCCGGCTGCGCCAGGGGCTCCCCGCCGGTGACGGTGACGTAGCGGGGTGCATGGGCTTCGACCGCGGCCAGGACTTCAGCCAGGGGCAGGAGACGGCCACCGCTGAAGGCGTAGGTCGTGTCGCAGTAACGGCAGCGCAGCGGACAGCCGGTGAGGCGCACGAACACCGTGGGCAGGCCAGCGGTGGAGGTCTCCCCCTGCAGCGAATAGAAGATCTCGGTGATGCGCAAAACGGGGTCGGTCATGGCGATCCGAACGGGAGATGTTCCGGAGCAGCGGACGCGGTGCAGCCGGGCGAAGGCCCCCCCACGCACCGCCTCGCGGCCACCAGTCTACGCAGTTCCCGACCGGTGGGTGCCGCGCCGGTGCGAGGCCCCACGGGGGTCAGAAGTGCGTTTCCAGATAGCGCTTGGCCAGTGTGGCGACGCTGCCCCCGGCGAGCACGGCGCGCTCGAGATGGGCGCGCGCCCGCGCCTTGTCATTGCGCTGCAGATACAGGGTGCCGAGCTTGTAATGGGCATCGGCGGCCTTGGGGTGTTCGGGATAGCTCTCGGCGACGCGCGAGAACTGCGCCAAGGCCGCGTCCTGGTCATTCTTGACCAGATAGATTTCGCCCATCCAGTACACCGCATTGGGAACCAGGCCGCTGCCCGGATAGGCGCCGACGAAGGACTCGAAGCCGGACAGCGCCTCGTCCATGCGCCCCTGCTTCAGGAGCTCGTAAGCGACGTCGTAGGCGCCCTTGTCGGCAGCACCGACGGTCGGCGGCGGGGTGACCCCGGGGGTGGGCGGCGTCATCGCCGCCGGCTGCGGCGGCGCGGGTCCGGCGGCATCCAGTGCTGCGGGCGCCTGTGGAGTGGCGCCCAGCGTGGCCGCGGCACCCGGCGTCGGCGCGGCTCCCGGAACAGCTGCCGGCGCCGGAACACCGGCGCCCGCAATGCCGCCGGCCATGAGCGCCGACAGGCGGCCGTCGAGATCCAGGTAATTGTCTTTCTGCTGCTGCTCCAGCTGGCTCAGCTGATTGGCCTGTTCTTCGAGCTTGCCACGCAGCTCGCGCAGCTCTTCCTGCAGCTGCTGGAGTTGCACGAACAGTTCGGAGGCACCACTCGCGGGCACCCCCGGCGCCGTGGCTCGGCTGCCGGCAAGTTCATCCACGGGCGCGGGCGCCGCCGCCAGCGGCGGCACCACGCCCATGCCCAAGGCACCGGCGATCCAGATCGACAACGTGCTCGCGCGTTTCAACGACCGGCCCCCGCCCGCCTTACTTCAGCTCGACCCGGCGATTCAGCGCCATCGAAGCCTCGTCGCTGCCGAATGCAGCAGGCGATTCTTCGCCGTAGCTGATGACTTCGAGCAGGCCGCCGTCGACGCCGTTGAGCACCAGGAAGTCGCGCACGGCATTGGCACGCCGCTCGCCCAGCGCCATGTTGTACTCCCTGGTGCCGCGCTCGTCGGCATGGCCTTCGAGGCGCACGCGCTGCGGGTTGCTGCGCAGGTTGGCGGCATGCTGTTGCAGCGCCGCGCGGGACTCGGTGCGCAGCGTCGCCTTGTCGAAGTCGAAATAGAAGACAGTTTCCAGCCCGCCGCCATCGTAGCCGCCACTGCCGCCATAGCCGGCGCCACCGACCCCGCCATCGCCGACGGTGCCCGTCGCCACGCCGTCACCACCGGCGCCCGCGCCCGCGCCCTGCGCGTCGTCGGTGGACGTGCTGGAACAGGCCGCCAGTACCAGGGATACGAAACCGAGCAACACCAGATGCTTGCACTGCCGAATGTTCATGAACTCAGAAACTCCTTTAAGTCAGTGGCACAACCGCCGCGCCCAATGTATACGATTCGCTTTTCACGTGCTAACGGTTTCGACCCTTTCAACGCAGGAATGGCGACCACGCCGGCTCGCGGACGTCGCTGGCACTGGCCGGCAGCAGGAACCGGGTGCCGGCGTCGATCGACACCACCGCCAGCACGCTGCGTCCGCCGCGCTTGGTGGTGTACATCACCATGGCGCCATTGGGCGCCACCGTCGGGGACTCGTCCAGCGCCGAATTGCTGAGCAGGCGAAAATCCTTGTTGACCAGGTCCTGACTGGCGATGCTGAAGCCCCCACCGGCACCGCGATGGACCATCACCAGGGTGCGACCATCCGGCGCGAGTTGGGGGCGAGCGTTGTAGTTGCCGTTGAAGCTCACCCGCTCCAGTGCACCGCCGCCCGCGCCCACCCGATAGATCTGCGGCGAGCCGCCCCGATCGGAGGTGAACAGGATCGACTTCCCATCCGGCGACCAGGTCGGTTCGGTATCGATCGCAAAGTGGTTGGTCAGCCGGTTGAAAGTGCGGCCGGCGAAGCTGTAGACATAGATTTCGGGGTTGCCGTCCTTGGACAGCACCAGCGCCAGGCGGCTGCCATCCGGCGACCACGCCGGCGCCCCGTTGAGGCCGCGGAAATTGGTCACCTGCTCGCGGTTGGCATCGGACAACCGCTGGCGGAAGATCGCCGGCCGCCCGGTCTCGAAGGAGACGTAGACCAACTCGCGGCCGTCCGGTGACCAGCGCGGCGACAGGATCGGCTGCTTCGACTTCAGCATCAGCCGCTCGCGGGCGCCGTCGGCATCGGCGACCAGCAACCGGTAGGCGAGCGCGTTGCCCTCGCGCGTGGCCGTCACATAGGCGATGCGGGTGGAGAAGATGCCGCGGATGCCGGTGATTGCCTCGAATACCTTGTCGCTGATGAAGTGGGCGATGTCGCGCACCTCGGCATCGGCACCCTCGACCATGCCGTTGATGACCTGGCGCTCGCCCGCGACCTGGGCGAGGCTGAAATTGACCCGCACGCGGCCTGCCGCCGGGCGCTGGACGTCGCCCACCACCACATACTCCATGCCGGCGACCCGCCAGTCCCGGTAGTAGATCTCGCCCATGGTGCGGGGAAAGGACAGCATGTTGACCCGGTCCATGGGCGCGAACAGGCCGCTGCGCTGCAGGTCGGCGGACACGATGGCGCTGATGTCTCCGGGCAACTGGCCCTGGCCGAGGGTCATGGGCACCACGGCGATGCGGGTCGGATTGTCCGCGCCCCGGGTGATTTCGATGGACAGCTCCGCCCAGGCCGGCGCGACCGCGCCGCAGAGCGCTCCGACCGCCACCACCAGGGCGCACAGCCGCCGCGCCAGGATTGCTTGCCACCCGTTCATGATCGCGTTCATCACAACCTCAAATCCTCTGGTCGGAAGGTCAAAGTCAGGGTGCGGAAGGTCCGTTCGAACAGCAGCGGATCCTTGCGCGATAGCTCCTGCAGGCGCTCGAAGCGCCCCACCTGCTGGACCGCATTGACGGCCGATTGGTCGAATGCCGGGTCGCCGCTGGAACGGATCACGGACACGCCCATGACCTGCCCGGTGGGTACCAGGCGCACTTGCAACACCGCCTCCATGTCGCGCCGGGCGCTCGGCGGGCGATTCCAGTTGCTGATGATGCGGTCGCGCACATAGTCTCCGTAGGTGGCGATCATCTGGCCCTGCACTGCGGCGGCCTGCTCGGCGGCGGCCTTGTCGCGCGCCGCCTGCTCCGCCGCGGCTTTCGCCTGCGCGGCTTTTTCCTGAGCCGCCTTGTCGCGGGCGGCTTTTTCACGCGCCGCCTGCTCCCGGGCGGCCTTGTCCTTCGCGGCTTGTTCTTTCGCAGCCTTCTCTTTGGCAGCTTTCTCTTTGGCAGCTTTCTCGGCTGCGGCCTTGTCGGCGGCGACCTTCTCACGCGCCATCTTTTCCCGTGCGACCTTTTCCGCAGCCGCCTTTTCCGCAGCCGCCTTTTCCTGGGCGACCTTTTGTTGCGCAGCCTTTTGTTGCGCAGCCTTCGCCGCCGCCTGCTCTTTCGCGGCCTGCGCGGCCGCGGCCTTGTCCCTGGCCGCCTGCTGCTGGCGCTGGATTTCCGCCGGGTCGGGCCTGGGCGGAGACGGCGGCGCCGGCTTGGCCTGCTTGCGGCCCGGCGGCGACGGCGGCGCATCCATCTGCAGCAGCGCGGCTTCCATGTAGGTCGACTGCGGCAGCTGCCGCGGTTTGAATTCCGGATGCCAACCGCTGACCAGGAGCGCGATGACGCCGCCGTGCAGCAGGAGGCTGATCAGGATCGCGGTGGGATATCCGCTACCACTTCGCCGCATTCACCGCTGCCCCGACGGTGGCTCGGTGACCAGCCCCACGCCCTTGACGCCCGCCGTCTGCAATTGCGCCATCAGGGCCACCACGGACCCATAGTCGACGTCGCGGTCACCGCGCACCAGCACGGGCGTATCCGGCTTTTCGCGCAGCACCTTGGCCACCTTGTCGACGATGGATTCCAGGGCATCGGGCTGACTCTTGCCGTTGCCGAGATCGAGGTGGTAGGCACCCTCTTTGTCGCTGGCGATC
>JADLCO010000094.1 GCA_020847115.1 Pseudomonadales bacterium
CGCGCCGCAGCCGCAAGGCCACGGAGCGCGGCCATCTCGAGGTCACCGACTGGGGCGAAGAGGTGCGCGCCATGCGCGAGGTGCTGGACGTGGCACTGGCGGGTCCGCGCCCGCGGCGCCTGTGGCGCAACGCTACCCGCAAGCGTGACCAAGTCGGGGAGCCCGCCGCCGAGCCGTCGCGGCGGCGCGTCTTCGTGCTCGATTTCATCGGTGATCTGCAGGCTTCCGGAGTCGATGCCTTGCGCCACGAAGTCACTGCCGTGTTGACCCGCGCGCGCGGCGACGACGAAGTGGTGGTGCGCGTGGAGAGTGCGGGCGGGCTGGTGCATGGCTATGGTTTGGTCGCCAGCCAGCTGAACCGCATCGTTGCGGCCGGCGTTCGCCTCACCGTCTGCGTGGACAAGGTCGCCGCCAGCGGCGGCTATCTGGTGGCCTGCGTTGCCGACCAAATCCTGGCGGCGCCCTTTGCGGTACTGGGTTCGATCGGCGTGGTGGCGCAGATTCCCAATATCCATCGCCTGCTCAAGCGCCACGATGTCGACGTCGAACTGCTGACCGCTGGCAAATACAAGCGCACCCTCACGGTCCTGGGCGAAAACACGGAGGAGGGGCGGCAAAAATTCCAGCACGACCTGGACGCGACCCATGCGCTTTTCAAGCGCCATGTGGCGGAGCGCCGGGCCCGGTTGGATATCGACTCGGTGGCGACGGGGGAAATCTGGTTGGGCACGGATGCGCTCGCCAAGGGGCTCATCGACCGCATCCAGACCAGCGACGAATATCTGGCGGCATTGGCGGTCGAGGGCACGGCGATCTACCTGGTGGCGTATCGACGCCCATCGTCCTGGCGCGAGCGCTGGGGATTGCCCGAAATACTGGCTGCCGTGGCGCGCCTTCGGTCCCCGCGACTTCCGGTTTGAGGAGCAGCACAGCCACGGCCGTGGCGATCAGTCGCGGCGCAGGTGGTCGCGCACCGCAATGGGGTTGGGAAAGTTCAGTACGATCACGTAACTCGACACCAGAAATGTGAGGATGGTCGCGGCCTGCACCAGGTGCGAGGCGGCATTGCCGATCAGCCCGGTGGTTGCGGCCAGATAGGCCACCAGCAGCGAGAACTCGCTGCACTGGCCGAGGCGGAAGCCCAGATCCCAGCTCAATTGCCTGCCGACTTGCGCCTGGCCGAGGAACAACAGCCGGAAGGTGACCGGCTTGAGCAGCAACATGGCGCCCCCCAGGGCGAGCGTGGGCAGCGCGATCTCGTGGAGCACGGCGAGGTCGAAACGCGCGCCGATGGTGAAAAAGAACAGGATCAGGAAGAAATCCCGCAGAGGTTTCAGCGACAGCGCCAGATGCTGGGAAATGGGGTGGGTAGCGATGGAGATGCCGGCGATGAAGGCGCCGATCTCCCGCGACAGGCCGAGCTGGTGGGCGAATTCGGCGATGCCCAGGCACCAGCCGATGGAGAGCAGGAACATGTACTCGCCCATGCGTTCGTAGCGTTCGAACAGCTTGAGGATGACATGGTGCACGGCGAGCAGTGCGCAGATCACCAGCAGCGGTAGCGCGGCGAGGGCGCGCAGAATGCTCAGTCCGTCGAATTCTGCGAGGTTCGAGCCGGCTAGTACCAGCAGCACCACGATCGCCAGGAAATCCTGCAGCAGCAGCATGCCGATCATCAGCTCGCCGCCGGCGCGGTGGTGAAGCACGGTGACCGGCAGCAGCTTGATGCCGATGATGGTGCTCGAAAACATCATCGCGGCACCGATCACCAGCGCCTCGGTGGTGGTGAAGCCGAAACCGAAGGCGATCGCCCAGGCGGATGCGGCAAAGATCAGCGAACTGATCACCACCACATGGGTGATGCGCCGGAACACCCGCAGCAGGGCGCCGGGCTGCATGTCCAGGCCGAGCAGGAACAAGAGAAAGATGATGCCGATGTGGGCGATGTCGGTGATCAGCGCCACATCCTCGGTCAGCTTGAGGCCGGATGGCCCGAGCAGCACCCCGAGCGCCACGTAGGCCACCAGCAACGGCTGTTTCCCGTACAGGGCGAGGGTGGCGATGGCGGCAGCGCCGCAGAAGATCAGGAAGAACGAGTGGAAGATGGCATCGTGCAAGCGGGATATCTCCGGCGGCTGCGACCATTGTGCCGCAACGGATACACAAGGATCGTGCCGCGGGATCGATTCGCCGCCCCGTGTCGGAGCTGGGATCCGCGCCTGAAACGGGATTCAGGCCGCCGGCCGGGCGTCGGTCTGATAGGCGGTGCTGAAGGCGTCCAGACAGCGCAGCGCGGTTTCCAGGGACACTGAGTCCGGCAGTTCGAAGGCATCGAACCCGCAGCGCCAGAGGTAGTGCAGTTGGTCTGGGATGATGTCGCCGCTGGCGCGCAGCTCGCCGCGATAGCCATGGCGCTCGCGGAGCAGACGACCACAGGAAAAGCCGCGCCCGTCCATGAAGCCCGGAAAGTGGATGGCGATGCAGCCGAAGCACGCGACGTCGGCGCCAATCGCGTCGGGCTCCTCCTCGCCGGACAGCCATATCCCCAGACGCTCCGGGGGCAGGGCGAGCAGGCCGGTGCGCTGTTCCCGCCACCGCCCCAGCGGCAGCAGCAGCGGGCCGTCGGCGTCACGCCGGTCGCCATCGCCGGCGACGCGCGTCCAGCGATCGGCGACGAAGGCGCGGTTCTTAAGCAGCCTTGGCATAGACGCTCTCCTTGAAGGGTTCGATGCCGATGCGGCGGTAGGTCTCCAGGAAGGTCTCGCCGTCGTGGCGCTGATCGACGTAGGTTTCCAGGATGCGGGCGATCACCCTGGGCACCTGCGGCGCGTAGAAGGAGGGGCCCAGCACCTCGCCCAGGGCCGCATCCGATCCGGCGGCGCCCCCCACCTGAATCTGATAGAACTCCTCGCCCTTTTTGTCCACGCCGAGGATGCCGATGTTGCCGACGTGGTGGTGGCCGCAGGCGTTCATGCAGCCGGAGATGTTGAGGCTCAGGTCGCCCAGATCGTACAGATAGTCGAGGTCGTCGAACTCGCGCTGAATGGCCTCGGCGATGGGGATCGACTTGGCGTTGGCGAGCGAGCAGAAATCGCCGCCCGGGCAGCAGATGATGTCGCCCAGGGTGCCGATGGTGGGGGTGGCGAAACCCAGCGCCCGCAGTTCGCGCCAGAGCCCGTGCAGGGCACTGCGCCGGACGTCGGCCAGCACCAGATTCTGGTGGTGGGTGACTCGGACTTCGCCGAAGGCATAGCGCTCGGCGAGATCGGCGATGGCTTCGAGCTGGGCGTCGGTGACATCGCCCGGCGGGACGCCGATGGGCTTGAGTGAAAGCACCACGGCGGCATAGCCCGGCATCCGGTGGGGGCGCACATTGCGCTCCAGCCAACGGGCAAAGGCGCGCTCTGCCTCTGCCAGTCGGGCGATCTCGACTTCGGTCGCGGCAGCGGGCTCGGCGTCGTAGGCGGGATCGGTGAAAAAGCGGCGGACGTTGGCGATTTCGGCGTCGGCCACGGTTCCGGGGCCGTCCTTGAGGTGGGCCCACTCGGCTTCCACGCGGCGGGCGAATTCCTCCGCTCCCCAGGCCTTGACCAGGATCTTGATGCGCGCCTTGTGTTTGTTGTCGCGGCGGCCGTAGCGGTTGTACAGCCGCAGAATTGCGTCGAGATAGGTGCGCAGGTGGCGCGGCTCCAGCCACTCGCGGATCGGCTCGCCGAGCATCGGCGTACGGCCGAGGCCGCCGCCCACCAGCACCCGGAAGCCCAGCTCGCCAGCGGCGTTGCGGTGCAGTTGCAGTCCGATGTCGTGGATCGCGATCGCCGCCCGATCGCTGGCCGAACCGCTGATTGCGATCTTGAATTTGCGCGGCAGGAAGGCGAATTCGGGATGGAAGGTGGCCCACTGGCGCACCAGTTCGCACCAGGGTCGCGGGTCCTCGATCTCGTCCACGGCGACCCCGGCGAACTCGTCGGTGGTGATGTTGCGCACGCAATTGCCGCTGGTCTGGATAGCGTGCATCTCGACCTCGGCCAGCTCGGCGCGGATGTCTGGCACCTCTTCGAGCCGGGGCCAGTTGAACTGGACGTTCTGGCGGGTGGTGAAGTGGGCATAGCCCTTGTCGTAGTTACGGGCGATGTGTGCCAGCCGGCGTAGCTGTGCCGAGGACAGCAGGCCATAGGGCACGCTGATCCGCAGCATGGGTGCTACGCGCTGGATATAGAGCCCATTTTGTAAACGCAGAGGACGAAACTGGTCGTCGGTCAGTTCGCCGGCCAGATAGCGCTCGGTCTGATGCCGGAATTGGCGGACCCGTTCGCGTACCAGGGTCCGGTCCCGCTCATCGTAACGGTACATGGCGACGCTGCACTCGCGCTCCGGAAAGGACGAGCATGGTAGCCGTCGGGCAATCAGGGGTAAAAAACTGATTCTTTATAACCAAACGATAAAAATGCATAAGGCGAGATCGGGACCCTACTGTGCAGCGTCCGCCAATCGCAACAACTTCTCAACATGCTGCTAGAATGCGCCCGCTTTCGAGCCCCCTGCTGCATCTATCATCCGGAGTGCGCCATGAACGACGAACGAGCCGAGCAGAAAGACCAGGTCGCGGATGCCATCGCCGCGGTAGCGGTGATCACCATCGCCGTATTGGCCGCCGTGCTCTGGGTCAGCAGTCAGGGCTGAGCGCCGCCCGGTACTGGCCGGGCACTCACAGCACCAGGTTCACCACCGTGATCACGGTGAGAATGAACAGCACCGTGAAGATGATTCCGGCGGCGATGAACGGGAGCGGGCTGCCCTGGGCAAAATCCCGCTCGCGGTTCTTGCTGCTCTGCACGCCGATCGCGGCTGCCAGCGTGCTCAACACGATGGCAAAGAAGCCCGGCGGTTTTTGCTGCGGAGCAGCGGGTTTTCGGTCTTGGTCGGTTTCCTGCATGGCGTTGCGCTCCTGCACGGTGCTGCATTCGTGAAATCGATGGTTCAGGGCTCATAGCCCAGGATCGAGCTCAACTCCCGTTCCAGCTCCGCCAGATCGATACCCTTGCGCCGGGCCAGATCCTCTGCCTGATCGCGCTGGATCTTGCCGGTGTTGAAGTAGCGCGCCTGGGGGTGGGAGAAATACCAGCCACTCACCGAGGCAGCCGGGTGCATCGCCCAATTCTCGGTCAGATGGATATCCGCGTTGCGGTCGGCATCGAGCAGGGCGAACAGCGCGCGCTTCTCGGTGTGATCCGGGCAGGCCGGGTAGCCCGGCGCGGGGCGGATGCCCCGATAGCGCTCGCGGATCAGTGCTTCGTTGTCGAGCGCCTCATCGGGGGCATAGCCCCAGAACTCCTTGCGCACCCGCTGGTGCAGATGCTCGGCGAAGGCTTCCGCCAGGCGGTCGGCCAGCGCCTTGACCAGGATGGCGTTGTAGTCGTCGCCCCGGGCGCGGTATTCGGCGGCGATCTCGTCGGCCTCCACGCCTGCCGTCACCGCAAAGCCACCGAGGTAGTCGGGCACGCCGCTCTCGGCCGGGGCGATGAAATCGGCCAGCGACAGCAGCGGATCGGACTCGGTGTTCGGTACCGCCTGCTGGCGGATGTGGTGCAGGCGGGCGAGTTCGCGTGTGCGGGTCTCGTCCGTGTAGACCGCGATGTCGTCGGCGCCGACGCGATTGGCCGGCCACAGGCCGATCACGCCGTGCGCCTTCAGGCGGCCCTCGGCGATCAGCTGGTCGAGCATGCGCTGGGCGTCGTCGTACAGCTGGCGGGCCTGCTCGCCCACCACGGCGTCATCGAAGATCGCCGGATACTTGCCCACTAGGCTCCAGGTGATGAAGAAGGGCGTCCAGTCGATGGTGTCGCGCAGCGCTGCGAGCGGGTAGTCGCGCAGGACCTGGACGCCGAGTTGGCGCGGCACCGGCGGCCGATACTGGGTCCAATCCAGTTGCAGGGCACGGGCCACGGCGGCGGCGTAGGGTAGGGTGGGGCGCGGCTTGCGCCCGGCGGTGCGCTCCCGCACCTGCTCGTATTCAGTGCGGATCTCGGCGCAGTAGCGCTCGCGGGACTCGGGACTCAGCAATTGGGACACCACGCCCACGGCGCGCGAGGCGTCGGGCACATAGACCGTCGGCCCACGCCGGTAGCGGGGCTCGATCTTCACTGCGGTGTGGGCCTTGGAGGTGGTGGCGCCGCCGATCAGCAGTGGCAGCGAAAAGCCGGTGCGCTCCATCTCGGCGGCGACCTGGGACATCTCGTCGAGGGAGGGCGTGATCAGCCCGGACAGCCCGATCACGTCCACCTCGCGCTCGCGGGCGGTGGCCAGAATCTTGTCGGCCGGCACCATCACGCCGAGGTCGATGACCTCGTAGTTATTGCACTGGAGCACCACGCCGACGATGTTCTTGCCGATGTCGTGGACGTCGCCCTTGACCGTGGCCATCAGCACCCGGCCGTTGACCCGTGCGGTCTGTGCCTTGTCGGCCTCCAGAAAGGGCTCCAGATAGGCCACGGCCTGCTTCATCACCCGCGCCGATTTCACCACCTGGGGCAGGAACATCTTGCCGGCGCCGAACAGATCGCCGACCCGGTTCATGCCGTCCATCAAGGGGCCTTCGATCACGTCCAGCGGGCGTTTGGCCTCCTGCCGGGCCGCCTCGGCATCGGCCTCGATGTAGGCGGTGATGCCCTTGACCAGGGCGTGGGCGATGCGCTCGGCCACTGGCCATTCGCGCCAGCCGAGATCTTCCTTCGCTGCCTGAGCGCTAGTCTCGCCGCGGTAGCGCTCGGCCAGGGCGAGCAGGTTTTCGGTGGCCTCCGGGCGTCGGTTGAGGATGACGTCTTCCACCGCCTCGCGCAGTTCCGCGGGCAGATCGTCGTAGACCGCGAGTTGGCCGGCGTTGACGATGCCCATGCGCAGCCCGGCGGCGATCGAGTGGTACAGAAAGACGGAGTGGATCGCCTCGCGCACCCGATCGTTGCCGCGAAACGAGAAGGAGACGTTGCTGATGCCACCGGAAGTCAGACAGCCGGGCAGATGATCGCGGATCCAGCGCACCGCCTCGATGAACTCCACGGCGTAGCCGTTGTGCTCCTCGATGCCGGTGGCGACCGCGAACACATTGGCGTCGAACACGATGTCGCTGGGCGCAAAGCCCAGCTGTTCGACCAGGATGTGGTAGCTGCGGGTGCAGATCTCGATGCGCCGCTCCAGCGTATCGGCCTGGCCCTGCTCGTCGAACGCCATCACCACCACCGCGGCGCCCAGGCGTCGGCACAGCTCGGCCTGGCGCACGAAGGCCGCTTCGCCTTCCTTGAGGCTGATGGAGTTGACCAGCGGCTTGCCCTGGATCTGCTTGAGCCCGATCTCGATCACCTCCCACTTGGAGGAATCGACCATGATCGGCACCCGCGAGATGTCTGGCTCCGCGGCCAGCAGGCGCAGGAAGGTGCCCATCGCCGCCGGTGAATCCAGCATGCCCTCGTCCATGTTGATGTCGAGGATCTGGGCGCCGTTCTCCACCTGCTCGCGGGCGACTTCCAGCGCGGTGGCATAATCGCCCTCGGTGATCAGGCGGCGGAAGCGCGCCGAGCCGGTGACGTTGCAGCGTTCGCCCACATTGACGAACAGCGCATCCGGCGCGATCACGAAGGGCTCCAGCCCCGAGAGGTAACAGGCATCGCGTGCCCCCGGCACGCTGCGTGGCGGCTGGTCCGCCACCGCCTCGGCAATGGCCCGGATGTGTTCCGGCGTGGTGCCGCAGCAGCCGCCGACGATGTTGATCAGGCCGCTCGCGGCGAACTCGCGCAGGATGGCCGCGGTTTCCGCCGCGGTCTCGTCGTATTCGCCGAAGGCATTGGGCAGGCCGGCGTTGGGGTGGGCCGATACCAGGGTCGGACACAGCCTGGCCAGCGCCTCGATGTGGGGGCGCAACTGCGCCGCTCCCAGGGCGCAGTTGAGACCGATCGAAAAGGGCCGGGCGTGGGCGACGCTGATCCAGAAGGCCTCGGCGGTTTGCCCCGAGAGGGTGCGGCCGCTGGCGTCGGTGATGGTGCCGGAGATCATCAGCGGCAGGGTCACCCCCAGCTCGCGATAGACCTCCTCGACTGCAAAGATCGCCGCCTTGGCGTTGAGGGTGTCGAACACCGTCTCGATCATCAGCAGGTCACTGCCGCCTTCGATCAGGGCGATCGCCGCCTCGCGATAGGCGGTGGCGAGTTCATCGAAGCTGGTGTTGCGCGCACCCGGGTCGTTCACATCCGGCGAGATCGACGCGGTTTTGCTGGTGGGTCCCAGCACCCCGGCGACCCAGCGCGGGCGCTCCGGGGTCAGCGCGGTCATGCGCTCTGCTTCGGCCCGCGCCAGCGCGGCAGCGGCACGGTTCAATTCCGGCACCAGGGCCTCCATGCCGTAATCGGCCTGGGACGGCGCCGTCGAATTGAAGGTGTTGGTCTCGATGATGTCGGCGCCCGCCTCCAGATAGGCGCGGTGGATGCCGCCGATCACGTCCGGTCGCGTCAGCACCAGCAGATCGTTGTTGCCAGCCAGCGGCGTAGGCCAGTCGGCAAAGCGCGCACCGCGAAAATCCGCTTCCTGCAGCCGGTGGCGCTGGATCATGGTGCCCATGGCGCCATCCAGCATCAGGATGCGTTTGCCGACGGCGGCGTGCAGGGCGGCAATGCGGGTGTCGCGGTCGATCACGGGTGGTCTGGGGCAGAGCGGGGCGGGTGCGCAGTGTAGCAAATGACCGCCGCGCGGCCCGGTGCCGGCAGCGGCCTCCGGCCTTCGGTGCGGGTTCGGACCCCTGCATCTTAGCCCACCGCCACGGTCCGGCCGATGGAATTGATGCAAGTCAATCATTGCCCAACGCGTGCTTGACGTTGAGCCAATCGGGTCAGCGCTGGTAGAGTAGCCGCCCGCTTCCGCCGGCTGTGGAAGCGCGTGGAGTACGCTATGGCCCAGATCGAGATCACCCCATCCGCCCAGCATTATCTCGCCGGCCTGCTCGCCAAGCAGGAATGCGAGGGCATCGGCATTCGCCTGTTCGTGGCCGATCCCGGCACGCCCAAGGCAGAGACCTGCATCGCCTACTGCCGGCCCGGTGAGGAACAGCCCGATGACCTGGTGCTGGAGCTGGACGGCTTTCGCGCTCACGTCGAGCGGCGCAGCCTGCCGTTTCTGGAAGACGCCCGGGTGGACTATTCCGAAGACAAGATGGGCGGCCAGCTCACCATCCGCGCGCCCAATTCGCGCATGCCCCAGGTGCGCGACGATAGCCCGGTCGAAGACAAGATCAATTACGTGCTCTACAACGAGGTCAACCCCGGCCTCGCCGCCCACGGCGGCATGGTGACCCTGGTGGAAGTGGTCGACGGTTTCGCCGTGCTCCAGTTCGGCGGTGGCTGCCAGGGTTGCGGCATGGTCGATGTCACCCTCAAGGAAGGAGTGGAGCGTACTCTGGTGGAGCGCGTTCCGGAACTCGCCGGCGTGCGCGACGCCACCGATCACACGGATCGCAGCCAGGCCTACTATCGGTAGCCCGCCATCACCGCGCCGGCGCACCGCGGCTTGGTGCCCGGCTGCCGGGCCGTGCGGCGCTCGATCAAACGCCGGGAAGAATGGCTGCAGATCGGGGGTCGAGCGGCTTACGGGCTTGGTGCCCGGCGACCGTCGCTGGCGGGTGGTTACTCACCATTGTCCCGTTCGATCCGCGCAGACACAGACCGGATCCCCGCGAGATCCATCGCGGTTTCCCATTTGGTCTCCAGGCGGATCAGGCGGCGATCATGGTCTCGAAGTTCGTCGGCAACCCCTTTGAGGGTTTGGCCAACCCGTTTCACTTCATCGGCGAGCCGCAGGGCATCGCGAATCGCCGCAATCGCTTCGCTCACCGCGCTCAAGCTGTCCGCTCCTGGCGATTGGCGGCGGCTTCCGCCAGCGCTTCCCGGGCTGCCGTCAAGCCCTCTTCCAGGGAGCGCCGCGCATCTTCGGTGGCGCGCTGCAGTTCCGCGGCCATGCGTTCCAGCAGAACTTCGTCGGCCGAAGGCGCGCGCGTGCATCGGCGCCGCACGAGCTCGGAGACGCTGATGTGTTCTTTCTTGGCCTCCGAAGCCAGAAATGCCTTGAATTCCGGAGTGCCCAGGAGGCTGATGCGTTCCGTTTTCACCGCGACATCTCGTATGTGCATGTGTATGCACATGCTGCCATGGGGTCGGGCGCCGCTCAAGTCCGCCGGGCGCCTGTGGACGCCGGATCCGCGGCTCGTCGAACCAGCGTTCCAGCGTCCGGGTCAGTGATACGGCGTCGGTCGTGTGCTCCCGTGGCGAGGGTTTGGCTTCCACGGGAGGCAACTGTGCAGTGCAGTTCCGGAACGATCCCTGCCCGGTATTTCCTCGGGAATCACCGCCTTCGAGCAGGGTTTCGGGGTAGGTCGCGGGTGTTCGAGGTGGACAGCGAACCCGGAGAAAGCGAAGAGAGGTTCGCGGGTCGCTGCCAGCGTTTGGCGAGCAGTTCGCGGGCTGTGGCGCTGAGCGCCGGGTCTGCAAAGCAGTCACGCGATGGTCAATTGCGCAGCATTGGTGGGCAATTTCGACGTGCAATGGCGGGCAGAAAAAACTTGTAATTCTTTGTTTTAAAAAAGATATTTTTATGGTGCCCAGGGGCGGAATCGAACCACCGACACGAGGATTTTCAATCCTCTGCTCTACCGACTGAGCTACCTGGGCGGGTAGCGGGAAGGCGCGTATTTAACCGGTTGCCGCGCCGGCCGTCAACGGAAACTCGGGTGTTCTTCTCCTGGCGGATACGGGACGCCCGTTCGATGGCTCAACCCGGTTTCGGCACATAGCCCTCGGCGCTGTCGTAGGCGCCGCCGGAGAGAAACCGGTCGCGCTGTTCGTTGAGGTAGGTGCGCGCGGTCATGTCCATCAGGTTAAGCCGCTTCTCGTTGATCAGCATGGTCTGATGGGCGAGCCACTCGTCCCAGGCGCGCTTCGAGATCTGTTCGAAGATCTCCTGGCCCTTGGGGCCGGGGAAGGGTGGTTGCGCGAGACCGGGCAGCTCCTCGCGGTATTTGCGGCAGAACACGGTACGGCTCATCTCAGGATCTCCGGTTCGGCAAGGCCGCCGCAGTGTACTCCGTTGCGCCCACTTGCGGACGCCGTTCCGGCGCCAACGCGCGGAGCAGGTCGCGCACCGGAGTTGGCAGGCCCAGCGTGCCCGGCTCCGCAGGGTCCACCCAGCGGCGCGCGGTGCGGTCGGCGACCGCGTCGCATTCGGCCACGGCGATCTCCAAGACCTGGTAGTCGAGCTTGAAGTGGGTGAACTGGTGGCGGCCGGTGAGACCTCGGCGCATTGCCCGCACCAGGCAGCCCAGCGCGGCACAGGCTGCCGCGATGGCGGCGGATTCGTCCGTCGCGGGCGGCGAGCACTCCGGGAAGCACCACAGGCCGCCCCAGACGCCGCTCGGCGGCCGCTGCTCCAGCAATATCTCCCCGCGCACATTGCGCAACACCAGCCATAGGCGCTGGCGCACCGGGATGGTCGTTGCGGGCTTGCGTCCGGGGAAGCGGGAGACCGCGTCCGCGCGCCGTGCCTGACAGTCGTCGGCGACCGGACAGCGCGCGCAGGCGGGGCGCGCTCGGGTGCACAGGGTGGCGCCCAGGTCCATGATCGCCTGGGTGTAGTCAGCCACCCGCCGGGCTGGGGTGTGCCGGTCGGCCAACGCCCACAGCCGGCGCGCGACGCCGGTATCCCCCGGCCAGCCGGCAACCGCGCCGTGGCGGGCCAGGACCCGCTTGACGTTGCCGTCCAGGATCGGTGCGCGCCGTCCCCAGGCCATGGCGAGGATGGCGCCGGCGGTGGAGCGGCCGATGCCGGGCAAGGCGGTGAGTGCGTCGAGATCGGCCGGCAATTCGCCGCCGTGGCGCGCGACGACCAACTGCGCAGCGCGGTGCAGGTTGCGGGCCCGGGCGTAGTAGCCGAGCCCGGTCCACAGATGCAGCACCGCGTCGAGTGGCGCCTGGGCGAGGCTGGCGAGATCCGGAAAGGTACCCGTGAAGCGTTCGAAATAGGGGATGACCGTCTCGACGCGGGTCTGTTGCAGCATGATTTCCGAGAGCCACACGCGATAGGGCGAGCGCGGGCACTGCCAGGGCAGGTCGTGGCGGCCGTGGCGGTCGAACCAGGCCAGCAGCCGGGTGGCGAACTCGGCAGCGGCCGCGTCAGTCGCCATTCCGGTCCCGGTTCAGCAGACCCTTGAGCAGTCCTTCGACGGCCTTGCCGCGCTTGCCCTCCAGCTTGCCCCGCTCGCGCAACTCTTCCAGCGCCCGATCGCCGGCCAGGCCGGCGACGAACTGGGGATCGGGCGCGCACAGCATCCGGGACTGCTTGCCGAGGGTGCCCGAGCAGCGCAGCGGGATGTCGCGGCCGCGCAACCGTCCGCTGCGCACCGTGCAGCCTTCGGCGCTGGTGCGGTCGCCGTCGAGGCGCACACTGGCGAGCACTTCATAGTGCTGCGTCGCGCGATCGAGGGTGCCGGCGGCGTGCAGCCGCAGGTTGCCCATCCCGGTGGTCAGATTTTCCAGGATCACGTTCGCACCGGCCAGGCGCAAGCTGCCGGCGATGGTGTCGAAGCGGGAATGGTTCGGCCAGTCGTTTCGCTTTTCGGTGCGCTCGACGGTGGTCACCAGGTCGCAGAAGGTTTGTTCGATGTTGGTGCCGGCGAGGATCGGGTCGGCGATCTCGAAGCTGCCCTGGGCAGCGAGCGACTGCTGCAGGCGCTCGGCATCGGCGCCGCGGGCGCTGCCCGCCATGGTCAGCTCGAGGGTGCCGTCGAGCGCGAGCTGGGGGGCCAGCGCCCTGCGCACCTCGGCCAGCACGATGTGCTCCGCCCGCGACTCGAACCGGAGGCTGGGGTCGCCGCCGGTCAGGCCGTCGAGGGCTCCCCGCAGGGACGCAGAGCCGCCCAGCGTGCGTGCCGAGAGGTCCTCGACGTGGACGCCGTCGCCGGCAAATCGGGCCCGCAGGCGCAGCGTCTCCAGGCGCAGCCGGTCGAGGGTCAGCTGGTCCCAATCGAGCGCCAGGTCGCCGCTGCCGCCCTGAAGAAAGGCCAGGGGTCCGGCGAGCGGCGCCAGCAGGGCGGTGCCGGGCGCTGCACCCGCAGATTTCGCGTCGGCACCGCGGTAACGGCCGAGGTCGAGACGGTCGCCGTGCAGGCTGGCGTGCAGTGCGCGCGGTGCAGCCAGCCGCGCGGTGAGTGCGCCGGTGACACGGGTGTCGTCGAGCTGGAGCTGCAGCTGGTCGAGGCGGAGGTCCTGCGCCGAAGCCTCGAAGCCCGTGCTCAGCCCAAGGCGGCTGAGCGCGTCCGCGGCGGCGAACGGCGGCAACGGCAGCTGCCAGCCATGGAGCAGGGGGCGGGGATCGGCGGCCGGCAGTTCCAGCCGGCCCATGGCCTGGGGTTCGCTGCGGAGCTGGGCGATGCGAAGTTCGCCGCGCGCATCGAGTCCTGCGCTGTGCAGCTCCAGATCGGTGATGTCCAGTGTCTCCCCGCTGCCGTCGAGCTGCAGCCTGAAACGTCCCTCGATGGCAGGACGCTGTTCCGGGGCTAGTTTCAGCTGCACATCGCGCGCGTCGATCCGTGACTTCTGTCGATCGACACCCAGTTCGGCGGTCAGCACCACCGCGATCGGCAGCGGCATTCCGGGATCCCGGTAATCGAATTCGAGCTCGATGGGGAAGGGCGTGCCGTCGAGGATCAGGTCGCGGCCGGCCAGCTGCAAGTGCTCCAGCACCCGCGCCCCGGCCGGGCGTTCCAGTACGACCCGGGCGTCGCGGACCGTCACCGAGCGCACGGCGACGACCAGGCCCTCGGCAGCGGGGGCGGGCGCCGCCGTGGCTGCCGGCGCCGCGGCGATCGGTGCCGCCGCCACCAGCGCCGCCTGCTCGGTGCTGCGAATGCGGATGTCGGCACCCTGCAATTCAACTGCATCGAGGCGAAGCTCCCCGTGCAGCAGCGGGAGCCAGGCCATGCTCAGGGTGAGGGCCTCGAAATCGACCTCCGGCATGCGGTCGTCGTCGGCGCGGATGCCGGTGCGGCCGATGCGCACGCCGAGCTTGGGCAGCAGCCGCCAGGTCAGCTCGCCGCGGATGTCCAGCGCCACGCCCTGGCGGCGGGCGGAATCGACGATCCGCGGCTTGAAATCGTTGGGATCGACAACCAGCAGCAACCAGGTCGCGGCTCCGGCCGCCAGCAGCGCGATCAGTGTCAGTGCGGAGAGCAGGATGCGCAGCGGCATGGTCATGGCGGTGGTGGCGCGCTGGTTCGTTGCTGGGGCCGTCAGTATAATTGCGCGCCATTGTGGCCGGTGCCGCGGCCGTCCACACCCCGCATCCGGTCAGTACCAGGAGAGTCCATGGCACCGCGCCGCGCCACCGTCAACCGCGATACCCTGGAGACCCGGATCGAGGTCCAGGTCGATCTCGACGGCAGCGGCCGCGGCGAATTCGCCACCGGCGTGCCCTTCCTCGAGCACATGCTCGATCAGATCGCCCGCCACGGGCTCATCGACCTGCAGGTCAGGGCCGAGGGCGATACCCACATCGACGACCACCACACGGTCGAGGACATTGGCATCACCTTCGGCCAGGCGGTGAAGCAGGCGCTGGGCGAGCGCAAGGGCATCGGCCGCTACGGCCATGCCTACGTGCCCCTGGACGAGGCGCTGTCGCGGGTGGTGATCGATTTTTCCGGGCGCCCGGGGCTGGTCTGCGACGTCGCCTTCACCCGCGCCCGGGTGGGCAGTTTCGATGTCGATCTGGTGTTCGAATTCTTCCAGGGCTTCGTCAACCACGCCGGTGCGACCCTGCATATCGACAACCTGCGCGGCGCCAACACCCACCACCAGGTGGAGACCATCTTCAAGGCCTTCGGTCGCGCCCTGCGCGCCGCGGTGGCATTGGATCCGCGGCTGGGGGAGATCACGCCCTCCACCAAGGGCAGCTTGTGAGCGCTTTGGCCAATGACTGATTTCGCCGAGCGCATCGCGGTCATCGACTACGGCATGGGCAACCTGCATTCGGTGGCCAAGGCGCTCGAGCACGTGGCGCCGGGCGCGCGGGTGACCATCACTGCCGAGCCCGCCGAGCTGCAGCGCGCCGATCGCGTGGTGTTCCCTGGCGTCGGCGCCATCGGCGACTGCATGGCGGCGATCCGCGCCGCCGGCTTCGACCTGGTGCTGCCGCGGATCATCGCCGAGAAGCCGGTACTGGCGATCTGCGTGGGCATGCAGGCGCTGATGGCCCACAGCGAGGAGAGCGGCGGCGTCGACTGCCTGGACCTGCTGCCCGGCCGGGTGCGCTTCTTCGGCGACCCGCTGATCGACACCGACGGCGAGCGCCTCAAGGTGCCGCACATGGGCTGGAATGTGGTCCACCAGACCCTCGATCACCCGCTCTGGCAGGGCATCGCCCAGGACACGCGCTTCTATTTCGTGCACAGCTACTGGGTGGAGACCGCGCCGGAG
>JADLCO010000095.1 GCA_020847115.1 Pseudomonadales bacterium
ATGCGCTGTTCCAAGGCCGCCACCTCGGCGCCGACGGCATAGAACTGGCGCTGCGCTTCGTTGAGCTCGTCGCTGGTCTCCAGGTGGCGCGCGCGCAGGCGCTCGCCGGCCGCCGCTGCGGCCTCGCGCTCCGCCACCAGCCCCTCCAGCACCACGGACTGCGCGGCGATGTCGGCCTCCAGCGCCTGGGCGCGGAGGTCCTGGTCGCGCCACATCATCGCCTGGTACTGGGTCTGCAACTGGCGCTCTTCAGCCTTGAGCGCTCGGTACTTCTCCGCCGCCGCGGCCTGGCGGCGCAGGCGTTCGAGCTGGCGCCCGAGCTCATCGCGGATATCGGTGAGGCGATCCAGATTTTCGCGGGCCTGGGCAATGCGCTGTTCGGTGTCGCGGCGTCGCTCCTTGTACTTGGAGATGCCGGCGGCTTCCTCGATGTAGACGCGCAAGTCTTCCGGGCGCGATTCGATCAGCCGTGAAATCATGCCCTGTTCGATGATGGCGTAGCTGCGCGGCCCGAGCCCGGTGCCGAGGAAGATGTCGGTGACGTCGCGCCGCCGGCAGCGGCTGCCGTTGAGGTAGTAGGCCGACTGGCCGTCGCGGGACACGCGCCGCTTGACCGAGATCTCGCCGTAGGCGGCATATTGGCCGCCAAGGGAGCCGTCGGCGTTATCGAAGACCAGTTCGATGGTGGCCTGGGCCACCGGCTTGCGGGAACCCGAGCCGTTGAAGATGACGTCGGCCATGGATTCGCCGCGCAGATGCTTGGCGGAGATCTCGCCCATCACCCAGCGCACGGCGTCGATGATGTTGGACTTGCCACAGCCGTTGGGGCCCACCACCGCGCACAGGTTGCCCGGCAGGTTGACCGTGGTGGGATCGACAAAGGACTTGAAACCCGCCAGTTTGATACACTTCAGACGCATCGCGGAGGGGTGATCCTGAGTTCGGAGCGGGCGTGGCGGGTAGCCCGGTGATTGTACACCCTGCACTCCGCTCCACAAGGCGATCCCGCCGCTGCGCGGTCCGCGCCTCACCTTGGCCGCGATTGGCGACATGCTCAATATCATCCTGATCGAGCCGGAAATTCCGCCGAACACCGGCAATATCATACGTCTCTGCGCCAACACCGGGTTCGCCCTGCACCTGGTCGAACCGCTCGGCTTCGAGCTCGACGACAAGCGCCTGCGCCGCGCCGGGCTGGACTACCACGAGTGGCAGCGGCTACACGTCCATGCCGACTGGCCGCACTGCCGGGCCTTACTCGGCGCCGGCCGCCGCTTCGCCTTCACCACCCGCGGCCGACACCACCACACCGCGGTGGACTACCGGCCGGGAGACAGCCTGCTATTCGGCGCCGAGACGCGGGGATTGCCGGCAGCGGTGCTGGGCGAGCTGCCCGCCGAGTATTGGCTGAGAATTCCGATGCTGCCCGGCAGCCGGAGCATGAACCTGGCCAATGCGGTGGCGGTGGCCAGCTACGAGGCCTGGCGCCAGCTGAACTTTTGCGGAGCCCGGTGAGATGGCCATCGCGGCAGACCCGCAGCTGCGTGTCGGACTGTTCTACGGCTCCTCCACCTGCTACACGGAGATCGCCGCCGAGCGCATCGCCGCCGCCCTGCCCGGCCACGCCGTGGAACTGCTGAACCTGGCGCACACGCCGCTGCGCACCGCCAACGACTACCCGCTGCTGATCCTGGGCATTCCCACCTGGGACTACGGTGAATTGCAGGAGGACTGGGAGCGGGCCTGGCCGCAGCTCGCCGAGATCGCGTGGTCCACCAAGACGGTCGCGCTGTTCGGCCTCGGCGACCAGGAGGGCTATCCGGAATGGTTCCAGGACGCGCTCGGCTATCTCGCCCGGGAGGTGCGCAACCGCGGCGCCCGCCTGGTGGGGCTGTGGCCCGCGGCTGGCTATCGCTTCGCGCAGTCGCAGGCACTGACCGCCGACGGCAGTCACTTCGTCGGACTGGCGCTCGACGAGGTCAACGAGTTCGAGCGCTCGGAGCAGCGCATTCGCGCCTGGTGCGCGCAGCTCGACCGGGAGTTCGGCGCCGGCTGAAGCCACCCCGGCCAGGCCCGAACCCGCTACCAGTGCACATCGGCTGGGGCCATGATCGCCGCCGAGCCGCTGGCGATGGCCTCCAGCCAGGCGCCGTTGCGCGGCGCAATCTGCGCAAAAAAGAAGCGTGCGACCTGCACCCGCGCCTGCGCCGCGGGACCCTGCCCCTGCGCCAGACTCAAGCGGGCGGCGCGCAGCAACAGGCTGCCGACCACGGTGGTGGCCAACAGCATCAGCAGCGGGAAGGCGATGCTGCCGGGCAGCTGCGGGTCGGCGCCGGCGCCAGCGAGCAGCAGCGCCACGCCGCGCCGCGCCTGTTCCAGGCGATGCCGGGCGGCCGTTGCCAGTTCCGCCAGCTCCCCCGAGGCCCGGGCGATCTCGGCGTCGAGATCGGCAAACAGCTCCTGCGCCGCTGCGCCGCCATCGCGCAGCAGCTTGCGTCCCACCAGATCCATCGCCTGGATGCCATTGGTGCCCTCGTAGATGGCGGCGATGCGCACGTCGCGCAGGAACTGCGCGGCCCCGGCTTCCTCGATGTAGACCATGCCGCCGTGGACCTGGATCCCCAACGAGGCGACCTCGGTGCCGATTTCGGTGCACCAGGCCTTGACCAGGGGAGTGAGCAGATCCACCCGCCGCTGGTGGTACGCCCGCGCGGCGGCATCGGGCTGGTGCGCGGCCCGGTCCCAGTGCGCCACGGCGGCATAGGCCAGCGCCCGGCCGCCCTGGGTCAGCGCCTTCATGGTCAGCAGCATGCGCCGCACGTCCGGGTATTCGACGATCGCCCGGCCGCCTTGGCGGCGCTCGCGCGCATGGGCGAGCGCCTGCTGATAGGCGCGCTCGGCCACCGCCACGCCCTGCAGGCCCACCGCCAGCCGGGCATGGTTCATCATCGCAAACATGTAGGCCAGGCCCTGGTTCTCTTCGCCCACCAGATAGCCGACCGCTTGACCCTCTTCGCCGAAACCGAGCACGCAGGTGGGGCTCGCGTGCAGGCCCAGCTTGTGTTCGATGCCCACCACGCGCACGTCGTTGCGCTCGCCCAGCCGGCCGTCGGCGTCGTGGCGGTACTTGGGCACGATGAACAGCGAGATGCCGCGCACGCCGGGCGGCGCGTCGGGCGTACGCGCCAGCACCAAGTGGACGATGTTCTCGGTGAGCTGGTGGTCGCCCCAGCTGATGAAAATCTTCTGGCCGCGGAGCAGATAGTGGTCGCCCCGGGGTTCGGCACGGGTGGCCACCGCGGCCAGATCGCTGCCGGCGGCGGCCTCGGTGAGATTCATGGTGCCCGCCCACTCCCCGCTCACCAGACGCGGCACATACAGCGCGCGCTGGGCCTCGCTGCCGAAACGCTCCAGCGCGGTCACCACCCCGGCGCTCAGCATCGGCAGCAGGGAAAAGCTCAGATTGGCACCTTGCACCATCTCGTCGAAGGCAAAGCCGAGGAGATGGGGCAGGCCCTGCCCGCCATGGGCTGGATCGCCCACCAGGGTCGGCCAGCCGCCGGCGCGGTACTCGGCGTACAGATCGGCCAGAACTGCGGGGACGCGCACGCCAGCGGCGGTCAGCGCTACGCCCTGGCGGTCGGCGGGCGCATTGCTGGGCGCCAGGCGCTCCGCACACCACCGTGCGCCTTCTCCGAGAATGGCGCCCGCCAGCTCCGCACCAACCTCACCGCCGCCGGGCAGGGTCTGCAACTCGAACACCTGTTCGACGAGGAACAGGATGTCATCCAGGGGTGGCCGGTACTCGCCCATCGCAATGCTCCCACCAACTGCAGGGCCGCGCATGGTCGCCAAAAGCAAACGTCGGCGCTAGCCCGAAGCGCCGACTTCCCGGTCGAGCGCGGCTCTGGAGAACCCAGCGGCCGGAACGGGAGGCCGGAAGACGCGCAGCTCCTCGGGACTGAGGGGCTGGGAGTAGAGGAAGCCCTGGCCCAGGACGCAGCCCGCGGCAACCAGGTCGGCCTCCTGGGCGCTGCGCTCGATCCCCACCGCCATCACGTTCTTGCCCGCTACCCGACACAGCGCCACCAGGGCCGGCAGGAGTCGAGGGTCGGCGCGGCCATCAACGGGCGCCAGCGACCTCGGATTGACTTTGACCGCATCCACCGGCAGGTCGCAGACGTAATCGTAGCGGGTGGTCGCGGCCCCGAACTGGTCGATGCACAGCCGCAGCCCCGCGCAGCGCGCGCGTTCCAGAAAAATCCGACACAGCCCGGGATTGCGCAGGTAGTCCTGTTCGTGGAGTTCGAGCATGATCGCGGCCGGCTCGATCCCGTGCCGGGTCAGGGCGTCCACCACCAGCTGCGGATAGCGAGGGTCCTTGACTTGGGAGATCGCCACGTTGAGGCCGACGTGGCGGATGGGCATGCCCCAGCGCTGCCAGGCCTTGAGCTGTTTGACCACCTGCCCCAGCGTCCAGGTGCCGATGGCATCAGTGATTCCTGATTCCTCTGCCAGATCCATGAACTCCGCCGGGTTGATGCTGCCGCGGCAGTGGTGGTCCCAGCGCAGCAGCGCCTCGACCGCTACGGTGCGCCCGGATTCCAGCTCGACCTGCGGTTGATACACCAGCTTCAGCTGCCCGCGGCGGATCGCCAGGCGCAGCTCGGACGGAAAGTAGAGCCCCTGATCGTAGGGCCGAGGGCGCTGCGGAGCAGCACCCTCAGCCGGCTTGCGGCGAGCCTTGACTTCATACATGTGGCGGTCAGCTTGCTGCATCAGCGCTTCCACGTCCATGCCATCGCGCGGGTAGACCGCAATACCGACGCTCGCCGATACCTTGAGCGCCCGCTCACCCACCGCGAACGGCGCCTCGAAACAGGCGCGGACCTTGGCCACCAGGGCGTCTACCTCCTCCCCTGAGGTGTCGGCAAGCACGGTGAATTCGTCCCCGGCCAACCGTGCCACGGTGTCGCTCTGCCGCACCACCGCGCGCAGCCGGCGCCCGATCTCGCGCAGGATGGCGTCGCCGACCAGGTGGCCGTGGGTGTCGTTGAACACCTTGAAACCATCGACATCGACGAACAGCACCACCAGTTCGCGCTGTTCGCGGCGCGCGCGGCGGATGCCTTGATCGAGGCGATCGAGAAACAGCCGCCGGTTGGGCAGATCGGTCAGGTTGTCGTGGGTCGCCAAATGGTGCAATTCCTCGCGCACCTTCTTTTCCTGGCTGAGATCGGCAAACATCACCACGTAGTTGGTGATATCCCCGGCTTCGTCGCGCGCCGCACAGGCCACCAGGCGCACCTCGCACAGCCGCCCTGACTGGTGCCGGACCATGGTCTCTCCCTCCCATACGTCCGCGTCCTGCAGTCGTTCGAAAATTTCCGCATAGGGGTCGCCGCCGTCGGGCAGCGGCGCGAACACCAGGCGATCGCGGCGGCCGAGGAGGCCGGCAGTCTCATGGCCGGTGATGCGGGTGACGCCGGGATTGGCCGCCACCACGCGGCGCTCGCGGTCGAGCACCAGCATGGCGTCGCCGCCCTGTTCAAACAGCGCTCGCCACAGCTGCCCCGCGGCAGTTTCGGAGTGGACGCCGGAGCGCTCCTCGGAAAGGCAGGTGAAGCCGAAGAAGTCGCCACCCTCGGGACGGGGAAACAGGTGGTGCCGATAGCGAACCCCGCCGATCTCGGCCTCACCGCTGCAGCGATGGCCACTCCGCACCTGCTGCACCAGCGCCGCGAAGGGGGGATTGCCGGTGGTCAGGGTAGCGATGGGGCGACCGGCCAGATCGCGGGCACGCAGGCCCCTGCCCGCCGGGTGTTCGCCGTAGACGGCACGCACCAAGCCGGCGCCGTCGACCCCCCAGATGACCAGCGGCAGGTGGCGCCCGATCAGCGCCAGGGTGCCGGCTTCCTGCAGCGCGGCGGCCCGCGGGCGCACCCGCCAGCACCAATGCGCCAGTAGGCCGACCAGCCACAGCGCCACCAGCGCCGCCACACCCATCCACAGCTGTGCCGGCGACGCGAGGCACCACAACGCCCAGCTCCCGAGCAGCACCACGCACAGGGTGATGGCCAGACGTTCGGTGGTGGCACTGCCGACGGTCGCAACCGGCCTTGAGGACATTTCAAGTCCCTGACAATGCTGAAAAATTGGCGGGGACTGAGTATAAGCCAGGGGGGTAGCTCCGAGGGGGTGAATGCACCGAACGGCGAGAAACCCTCCCCGAGCGGCGCCGGCAACCCGCTGTCGCCGCGCTCACAGGCTCCGCGCGACGACCTCGAGCATGATCTCGCTGGTGCCCGCATAGATGCGCGCCACCCGGGCGTCGGCATACATGCGACAGATCAGGTACTCATCCATGTAGCCATAGCCCCCGTGCATCTGCAGGCAGGTATCCAGCACCGACTGCAGGCGCTCGGAAGTCCAGTACTTGCACATGGCCGCGGTGGCGTTGTCGAGCCGGCCGGCCGCGACCTCGGCGATGCAGTGGTCGAGGAACACTCGCGATACCCGGGTGAGGGTCTGCGCCTCGGCGAGGCGAAAGCGGGTGTTTTGCAATTCCAGCAGCGGCGCGCCGAAGGCCTGGCGCTGCTTCACATAGGCGACGGTCTCGGCGATGGCACCCTCCATCATGGCGACGCTCTGCACGCCGACCTGGGTGCGCTCGTAGGGCAGGTCGGCCATCAGTTGGGCGAAGCCCTGACCTTCGCGGCCGCCGAGCAGATTGGCGACCGGTACCCGCACCTCGTCGAAGAACAGCTCGCAGGTGTCCTGGGACTTCTGCCCCATCTTGTCGAGGATGCGGCCGACGCGGAAGCCGGGCAGGTCGCGGGTCTCCAGCATCAGGATCGACAGCCCACGGGCCCCGGCCTCGGGGTCGGTGCGCACCACCAGCGCCAGCAGTTCGCCGACGTAGCCGTTGGTGATGAAGATCTTGGCACCGTTGACCACATAGTGGTCGCCGGCGCGCACCGCGCGGGTGCGGATCGCCTTGAGATCGGAGCCGGTGCCCGGCTCGGTCATGGCGATGGCGCCGATCAGCTCACCCCGCGCCATCGCTGGCAACCAGCGCTGCTTCTGCTCCTCGGTGCCATGGTTGAGGATGTAGTGGGCGGTGATGCTGTGCACGCCCTGCCCCATCCCCGACAGCCCGCGCCGCCACTGTTCCTCGAAGAACACCGCCTCGTGGCGGAAATCGCCGCCACCACCGCCATAGCACTCGGGAATGTCGGTACACAGAAAGCCCTGGCTGCCGGCCAGGCGCCAGAACTCCTTGTCGAGGTGGTGCTGCTGGCGCCACTGGGAATCCTTGGGCACCATCTCGGCCTCCACGAAGCGGCTGGCCGCCTCGCGGAAGATCGCCAGTTCCTCGGTCATCCAGGGTGATTGATAGGTGGACATGCTAGTGCTCCGTGGTCGGGGTGGCTGCCTCCACCAGCGCCGCTGGCAGCGCCACCACGGCTTCCCCGGTGAGTTTTTCTTCGCCCGCCTGGTTGGTGGCCCTGAGGCGGATTCCGATCCGCCACCGGTCGCCATCCAGCTCCTTCTCGATCACTTCGCCGGTGCAGACCAACTGCTCCCCGAGGCGCACGATGGCGCCGAACTTGACCTCGAAACTGCGCAACCGCTCCTGCGCCACCCAGCCGGTGAGCAGCTGACCCAGGTACGCCATGTTGAGCATGCCATGGGCGAAGACATCGTCCATGCCGGCGGCCCGGGCCGCATCCGGATCGATGTGCATCGGGTTGTGGTCGTTCGAGGCTCCGCAGAAATAGGCAAGCGTCGCCCGGGTGATAGGCGGTTTGACCAGGGTCGGCAGGTGATCGCCCACCGCCACCTGACCGGCGTGTTCGATCATGGTTGGGCTTCCGGATCGCGAATGACGATGGTCTTGCGAAAGCGGGTGGTAAGGACGTCGTCCTGATTCCAGGCCTCGGTCTCCTCGATCAGGAACTTGAGCCGGCCCTGGCGCCGCTGGATGAAATCCACGATCCGGCTCTGAAAGCGCAGGCGATCCCCGGCATGAATGGGCGTGAAATACTCGAAGCCCTGGTGGGCGTGCAGCATGCGGCACCAGTCGATGCCGAGGCTGCGGTATCTGGCGTAGGGATCGGCCTCGCAGAGGCTCAGGGTCACCGCATAGGTCGGCGGGGCGAGGATCGAAGGATGGCCAGCGGCGCGGGCGGCCGTTTCATCGAAATAGATTGGGTTGGTCTCGCCGACCGCCTTGGCGAAGAAGCGCAGCTGCCATTTTTCCACTTCGACGACCAGCGGCGGAATGGGGATGTCGACGAAAGTGCTGGTCATGGTATCCGGGCCCGACGCGCGATTGGGGCCAACCCCCCGCCCGGATATAACCACGGAACCGCCGCGGCGTACAAGCAGGCGGCGGCGAACCGGCTCATCATCGCCGCGCGCCCGGCACCGGCCGCGCGGCGTCCGCTGCCGAACCTGCGAACAGATCGCGCTGCGACGGCGCGGCGACATCCGTCAGGCGCACCCCGAGCCCCAGCAGGCGCACCGGCCGCGCGCGCCGTCGCCAGGCCACTGCGCACAGCTCGCGATAGCCGTCGAGCCGGGCGTCCACGAAACCTCGGCGTTCCAGCGTAGTGGCGGTGAAGTCGTCAAAGCGCAGCTTCACGAAACCGGCCTCTACGCGGTAGCTCGCATCGACTCGCCGCAGGCGACCGACAAACTCGACGTGCAGCGCGTCGAGTGCCGCCAGGCAATCTGCCAGCGTCGGCAGATCTCGGGCAAAAGTGGTTTCCACGCTGAGGGATTTGCGCCGCCGGTCGGGCTCGACCTCGCGCTCGTCGATCCCGCGACACAGCTCGTGCAGACGCTGGCCGAAGACGCCGAAGTGTTCCGTCAGCTGGGCCAGCGACAGCTCGCGCAACTGCGCGCACCGGGTGACGCCGAGCTTGCCGAGCCGAGCCGTGCTGGCGGCGCCAACTCCGGGCAGCCGCCGCACCTCCAGCTCGCGCACGAAGTCGTCCACCTGCCCCGGTGCGATCACGAACAGGCCGTCGGGCTTGCGCCATTCGCTGGCGATCTTGGCCAGGAACTTGTTCGGCGCAACCCCCGCCGACACCGTGATGCCTACTTCCGCCCGCACCCGCGCGCGGATCTCGGTGGCGATGCGCGTGGCACTGCCGCCCTGGTGCGCGCTGGCGGTGACGTCCAGATAGGCTTCGTCGAGCGACAGCGGCTCGACCCGTGGCGTGTAGTCGAGAAAGATAGTGCGAATCCGCTCGGCGACGCTGCGGTAGCGGGAAAAATCCGGCGGCAAGACCACCAGCTCCGGGCAGCGGCGCAGCGCCTGCGCCATGGCCATGGCCGAGCGGATGCCGAAGGCCCGCGCCTCGTAGTTGCAGGTCGCGACCACGCCGCGCTGCTCGGGCCGGCCGCCCACCGCCAGCGGGCGGCCGGCCAGCCGCGGATCGTCACGGGTCTCCACCGCCGCGTAGAAACAGTCGCAGTCGCAGTG
>JADLCO010000096.1 GCA_020847115.1 Pseudomonadales bacterium
AGCATTGCGGGGATGGATCGCGGTCTGGTGGCGGGGGATGTCATTCGCGTCGGACGCACCGTGGAGCTGCTGGCGCTGGACACGCCCGGACACACCATGAGCCACATCTGCCTGCTGTCGCAGACCGAGCAGCCGGCGCTGTTCTGCGGCGACACCCTGTTCAACGCTGGCGCCGGCAACTGCCATCACGGCGGCCATCCGGAGCACCTCTACCACACCTTCGCCGAGCAACTGGCGCGCCTCGACGAGCGCACCCTGATCTATCCGGGCCACGACTATATTGCCAACAATCTGCGCTTCACCCTCGACCGCGAGCCGGACAACGCCGCCGCCCGCGATCTGCTCGCCCGCACCGAACACCAGAACCCGGCGCACGCGCTGGTCTCGACCCTGGCGCTCGAAAAGGAGATCAACACCTTTTTCCGCCTGCACAGCCCGACGGTGATCGCCCGGTTGCGCGAGTCCTTCCCCGCACTGGGCGAGGCGCCGTCACCCCAGACCGTGGTCCTCAAGCTGCGGGAATTGCGCAACAGCTGGTAGGCGCTGCTCGACTGATGGACGCGCCGCTCAATCGGTCAGGTCGGGCTGCTCGGCGAGCAGGCTCTGGTAGAGCGGCTGGAAGTTGAACCAGCCGGCCTGCTCGGTGCCCACGGTGTCGTGGGTCAGTTGCGCCACCTCGGGGCGGATCAGTTTCGGGGTTCCCGCCGCCTCGGCGAGCAGTTGCGCCTGGCAGCTGCGCTCCATGGTGATGAACCACCAGGCCGCCGATTCCACGCTCTGGCCCACGGTCAGCAGGCCGTGATTTTGCAGGATGCAGGCCTTGCGCGGGCCGAGCGCCGCGGCGATGCGCCGGCCCTCTGCCGGGTCCAGCACCACCCCGGTGAAGTCGTCGAACAGCACATGGTCCTCGTAGAAGGCGCAGGCGTCCTGGGTCAGAGGATCGAGCGGCCGGCCGAGGCTCGACCAGGCCTTGCCGTAGACCGAGTGGGAATGGGCGGCGGCCACCACGTCCGGGCGCGCGGCATGGATGGCCCCATGGATCGCGAAGGCCGCGGCATTGAGCGGACCCTCGCCCGCGACGACCTCGCCATGGTGATCCACCAGCAGCAGATCGGCCACGCGCATGCGCTTGAAGGAGACGCCGAAGGGGTTCACCCAGAAGCGGTCGGGATATTCCGGATCGCGCACCGTGATGTGGCCGGCGGCGCCCTCCTCGAAGCCGAACTTGCCGAACAGCCGGAAGGCGGCGACCAGAACGCGCTGGCGGTGCGCGCGCTCCTCGGCGGGCGTCGCAAAGGTCGGCGGTTGCGGGCGGTGCTGTTCCGGTCGATCTTTCACTACCGGATAAACGGGCTGGTTCATGGCCATCTCCGTTGCTGTTGGCGATCGCCCGACTATAGGCCGGGAGATCGCCGCGGGCTATCGCAGGATGTGGCCCGACGTGCAACCGTGGTCGTCGCCGCTTCGCCGGTTTCCGCTCAGAGGAGGAAGTTCGAAGCCAGGATCAGAAACAGCATCACGCCAACCAGCATGCCGATGGTGATCGCCAGTCGCTTCGCGGTTTCCTTGTCGCTCAGGGTTTCCATGATCGCCTCCACGGGATGGATTGTGTGGCAAGCCTAGTGCGGTGTGGATGCGCGACGGTTGACAGGGATCAACGATGCGGGGGTTCCATGTCTACGAGCGGCGGATGCAAGGCGATGTACCTGGTATCGGCGCGCGGCCGGCGGTGCGGCAGGTTGCTGCGCGCGAGTTCGAGAACCCGGGACGCCGTGGCTCGGTACCCGGTCAGCTTGCCGCCGTATACGGCGAGGTAGTCGGGCTTGTGCCGCGGTGCGCGGATCAGCATCACCTCGCGACTGCGACGGAACGGAGACCGGTCGGAAGCCGGCAATACCCGCAGTCCCGCGAAGCGACGGATCACCCGTGGTTGGACGGCGGGAAAATAATGTCCCAGTGTGCCCAGCAGGTAAGCCTCTTCCGCCGGAGTCACGGCGACACGGTCGGGATCGCCGGCAAAGGGGGTCTCGGTGGTACCGAGCAGGGTCCGACCTTGCCAAGGCAGCAGAAACAGCGCGCGGCCATCTTCCGGCACTTCGAGGTAGTAGCAGTGTTCGATGCGGGGCTGGTCGAGCACCAGGTGGGCACCCTGTACCAGCTCGATCCGGGGGCGTGGCGGCGCCGGCGTGATGCTGGCCGCTACCCGGTCCGCCCAGGGGCCGGCGCAGTTGACCAGGATGCGGGCGGAGACCGCGCAATCCCGATCGCCGACGCGGAGGCGGATCTGCCAGCCGCCGGGTTGGTGGGTCGCGCCGGTCATGCGCGCGGGACAGGCCAGGATGGCCCCCAATGCAGCCGCCGAGGCGGCCACCGCGGCGGTCAGGCGGCGGTCGTCGGTGCGGGCATCGCGATAGGCGAACAGTGCCTGCAGACCATCTTGCCGCAAGCCCGCGAATTGGGGCCAGTGACCGCGTGGCACCCGGGTGAAATGCTCGCCAGGGCGCAGGCCGGCGAGCGCCCAGTAGAGCGCGAGCCCCAGCCACAGCCGCCGCGGCCGCAGCCGGGAGTCGCCGTAGAGGGGGATGTAGAAGCGGTCCGGCTGTACCAGCCCGGGAGCGATGCGCTCCAGGATCCGCCGCTCGCGAAGGCTTTCGCGGACCAGGCGTAGCTCGCCGTTGGCCAGATAGCGCAGGCCGCCATGGATCAGCTTCGTGGACTTGCTGGAGGTGCCCGATCCCCAGCCGTCGCGCTCGACCAGCAACACGCGATGTCCGGCGGCGGCCGCGGCCTGGGCGACCCCGGCGCCGTGGATGCCGCCGCCGATCACCGCCAGATCGTAGGGCGGCCCGGCCGCGAGAGGATCGCTCACAGCCGGTGCCGCGACAGCGCCTGAAACAGCTCGCCGACGGCGAAGGTCTCGATGCGGTCGGCGCCACGTTCGAACCATTGCAGCGCCAGTTCGACCCGGTCGATTTCATACAGCACCAGCTCCGGTTCGAGGTCGCCGAGCCGGGCGCGGGCGGGCACCTTGCGGTAATCGCAGAACAGGGCTTCCGGGCGCAGCGCCATCAGCTCGCTGCTGGAATGGTCGCGCCAGCGGTCGAGCACCAAGCCGCAGCGTCGCGAGGGTCGATCTCGGGCGTGGGCGACGATGTCGTGGGCGAAGCTCATCAGCACGCACTGCCCGGCGACTGGGGCGAGACAATCGGCGATGGCGCGGTAGCAGGCGTCGATGCCGGCGAAGTGGATGGCCTCGCGCTTGATCTCGATATAGGCCGTGATTTCGGGCCGGGCGCCGAGCCATTCTGCCAATTCGGCCAGGGCGGTGATGCGGGCGTCGGCGAAGCGATCGCCGAAGCGGCGCGGCTCGTGGGCTGGCAGTTCCACCAGTTCGGCGAGCGTCCGGGCGTCCACGCGCCCGCGGCGGCCGCTGACGCGCGTTAGGGTGGGGTCGTGGTAGAGCACCGGCTGCAGGTCGGCGGACAGCAGCACATCGGTCTCGATGGCGCGCGCGCCAGCCGCGACTGCCTCGCGATAGGCGAGCACGGTGTTCTCCGGGTAGTGGCGCTGGTAGCCCCGGTGTGCGACCAGGCGTTCGGCGAGCATGGGGTCAGTTCGAGGCCGCCAGATGGAGGGCGACGTCGAGCATGCGGTTGGTGAAACCCCATTCGTTGTCGTACCAGCTCATCACTCTGGCCTGGCGGCCGGCGACCGCGGTGTGATTGCAGTCGAAGATACTCGAGGCCGGATGGTGGTTGAAGTCGATCGACACCAGCGGCTGTTCATTGCAGGCCAGAATGCCCCGCCAGGGACCGTCAGCGGCGGCCCGCATCAGCTCGTTGATCTCCTCCACCGAGGTGTCGCGTTGGGCCGTGAAATGCAGGTCAACCAGGGAGACATTGGGCGTGGGTACTCGCAGCGCCATCCCCGAGAGCCTGCCTGCTAGTTCTGGCAGCACCAGACCCACGGCCGCGGCCGCTCCGGTGTGGGTGGGGATGATCGACTGCATGGCGGAGCGGGCGCGATAGGCATCGCCGTGAGCCTTGTCGAGCAGCTGCTGGTCGTTGGTGACGGCATGGATGGTGGTCATGATGCCCTGCTCGATGCCGATCGCCTCGTGCAGGATCTTGGCGATCGGCGCCAGGCAGTTGGTGGTGCAGGATGCGTTGGAGACGATGCGGTCGGCCGCGGTCAGTTCGCGGTGATTGACCCCGTAGACCACGGTGTGGTCGGCATCGGCTACCGGATGGCTCACCAGCACGCGGCTGGCGCCGGCCGTGAGGTGTCCGGCCAGCGCGCTCTTTTTCTTGAACTTGCCGGCGCACTCCAGCACCAGATCGACGCCGCGGTCGCGCCAAGGCAGGTCGCCCGGCTCCTTGATCGCGGTCACCGGGATGGCCCGGCCATCGACCACCAGTTCGTTCTGGCGGGCTTCGATGCGGCCGGGAAACGGACCGTGCGTGGAATCGACCCGGGTGAGGTGGGCCATCATCTCCAGATCGGTGAGATCGTTGATGGCGACGATCTCCAGCTCCTGCGCGAGTCCGCGCTCGGCGATGGCGCGGACGATACAGCGGCCGATGCGGCCGTACCCGTTGATGGCAATGCGCATGATCTAGTCCTCCGCCAACTCGGGTGGCCGGAGTGCCACCCTTCTTGGGCCATTGTCGTCCCGGTGTTGCTTCCGGATCGTGACGCGCCCGGAGCCGAGATTCACAAATCCCCGGGCAGCAGGTGGCCCTTGGCCCGCTTGGAGCGAATGTAGCGCAAATTATGCTGGGTGATGCCGGAGACCAGGGGCACCACGGCGGCGATCTGTTGCCCGCCGGCTTCCAGATCGGCCTTCTTGTGCGGGTTGTTGGACAGCAGCCGAATCGGCCGGTCGTCCAGCAGGTGGCGCAACACCACGGCGGCGTCGGTGAAATCGCGGGAGTCCTCGGGCAGGCCGAGGGAAACATTGGCCTGAAAGGTGTCCTGCCCGGCGTCCTGCAGCAGATAGGTGATCGCCTTGGCCCACAGGCCGATGCCGCGACCCTCGTGGCCGGACATATAGATCACCGCCCCGGCCCCGGCATCGAGCATCTGTTCGAAAGCCGCGGCGAGCTGCGGCCCACAATCGCAGCGCATGGAGCCGAAGATGTCACCGGTCAGGCAGCAGGAGTGCACCCGGACCAGGGGTTCGCGGCTGGCGCGGAAGCCGGGCAGGGCGAATACCGAATTGACCGACATGTTCGCATGCAGCAGCTCGCGGAAGGCCGCGCTGGCGCCGTCGGTGACCTCGCTCGCGGCCTCCAGTACCTGGGCGAGCTCCATGCGTCGCACGAAGGGATACCACTCGAGGGGCACCTCGCGGCCGTGGATCAGGCGCGGGATGGTGACCGGGCCCAGCACTGAAATATAGGGCTGGCCATGTTCGGTGATTTCACGGCCGGCGCGGTCGAGATCGATCAACTGGTGCTTGGCGATGAGCTGGGCGCGAATGCTGGGGTCGACGTAGCTAAACACGATGCTCGATCCATCCGGAAAGGTTGAAGAAGGGTGAAGCAGAACCGCTGACGCTGTCCTAGATGCGGCCGCAGCGGGCCGAATCAACCCTCTCGCGCCCGCTCTGCGGCCTCAAGCGTTTGCAAGATCAGGGTGTTGATGGTCATGGGCCCCACGCCGCCGGGTACGGGCGTATAGGCCGCGACCCGCTCGCGTACGGCGGCTAATTCGATGTCGCCGACGCCGCCGGGGTGGTAGCCGGCATCGATCACCACGGCGCCATCGCGGATCCAGTCGCCCCGGATGAATTCGGGGAGCCCCACTGCGCCCACGATCAGGTCGGCGGTGCGCAGGATGTCGGGCAGGTCGCGGGTGCGGGAGTGGCAGATGGTCACCGTGGCATCGGCGTTGAGCAGCATCATCGCCATCGGCTTGCCGAGGATCGGGCTGCGGCCCACCACCACGGCGTGCTTGCCGGTCAGCGCAATGTCATAGGCCGTGAGCAGGCGCATGATGCCCTGCGGGGTGGCAGATCCATAGGCCGGCACGCCCATGGCCGTGCGGCCGAAGCCGGTGCAGGTGACGCCGTCCACGTCTTTTTCGGGCGCGATGGCGTCGAAACAGCGGCGCTCGTCGATCTGTTCCGGCACCGGGTGCTGGAGCAGGATGCC
>JADLCO010000097.1 GCA_020847115.1 Pseudomonadales bacterium
TACGCCAAGGAGTACCACGTCGAGCGGTTGATGCGCGAGGCGATGCTGCCACGCCTGGCGCCGGTGAGCCAGAACATGGTGCTCAACTTCATCTGCCAGAACGTGCTGGAGCTGCCGCGCTCCTATTGATTCGCCGAGCCCGCCCGCGCACTCCGAGGTGACCGATCCTCCGGACCGCAGCGGCGGGCTGCCGCGATGATGGTGGGTTGCGCCACCGCTATCGTTCAAGCTTAAATCCGGCGCGATGCCGCGTGTCGGGTACCCGTTGCGGGAGTCTGCCCGTGCCGCAACCACTGCCGAGGGCTCGGAGCCACCGCCCGCAGTCGTCGCAATACAGATCACCACGCGCAACCAGCGGACCCGGCTACCGAGGTCTGCTGCGGCGGCGCGATATCGCGAGGAAAACCCCATGCCAGCTACATCGCGTCCCTCCGTTTGGTCGACCGGATTGCCGCTCGTCGCACTGCTCTGTGCACTGGCGGGATGCGATCGCCAGGCAGCCGCGCCACCGCCTGCGCCGGGCCCGGTGGAGGTCGCGGTCGCTACGCTGGCCGCGAGTGACGTGGTATTGGATACCGAGCTGCCGGGGCGGACCGCCGCCTACCGCGTCGCCGAGGTGCGGCCGCAGGCGGCCGGCATCATCCAGCGGCGGCTGTTCGTGGAGGGCGATCAGGTCGAGGCCGGCCAGGTGCTGTATCAGATCGAAGCAGACAGCTATCGCGCCGAACTGGCGCGTGCGGAAGCGGCGGTACGCCAGGCCCGGGCCCAGGAGGACATCGCCCGCCTGCGCGCCAAGCGGCTCCAGGAGCTGGTGGGCAGGAAGCTGGTCAGTCAACAGGATTACGACGATGCGGCCGCCGCCTTCGCCGCGGCTTCAGCCGCGGTGGCGGTGGCCGTTGCGGCGCGTGACGTCGCCAAAATCGACCTGGGCTACACCACCATCCGCGCGCCCATTGCCGGTCGGATCGGTCGTTCCCTGGTCACCGAGGGGGCGCTGGTGGAGGCCGAGCAGGAAGCTCCGCTGGCGATCATCCAACAGATCGATCCGGTGTTCGTCGATATCACCCAGTCGAGTGTCGAGCTGACCCGGCTGAAGCGCGAGCTGGCTGCTGGGAACCTGGCTTCGGCCGGCGCCGGCGGCGCCGTGGTCCGGCTCAAGCTGGAGGACGGCACCGATTACCCGCGAACGGGAACCCTCGAATTCTCCGAGGTCAGGGTGGATCAGAGCACGGGCAACGTCGTCATCCGCGCTACAGTGCCCAACCCCGATCAGCTGCTGCTGCCCGGCATGTTCGTGCGCGCGCGCCTGGAGCAGGCGGTGCGGCGCGGCGCGCTGCTGGCACCGCAGCAGGCCATCACCTTCGACTACAGCGGCAAGCCCTACGCGATGCTGGTGAAGGCGGACGATACCGTCGAGCAGCGTTTCATCGCGGTGGACCGGGCGGTGGGCGACCAATGGCTGGTCACCGCCGGGCTGGCCGCGGGCGATCGCATCGTGCTCGAGGGCCTGCAGAAGATTCGTCCGGGAGCCGCCGTCAAGATCGTGCCCGGGGCGGCGTCGGGCAGCTCGCAAGAGGCGCATTGAGATGTCGAATTTCTTCATCGACCGACCGATCTTCGCCTGGGTCATCGCCATCGTGGTGATGATTGCCGGGGCCTTGGCGATCACGCAGCTACCCGTCGAACAATATCCGGAGGTGGCGCCGCCCAGCATCGTCATCCGCGCCATGAATCCGGGGGCTTCGGCCGAGACCGTGCAGGACACCACGGTGCAGATCATCGAACAGAACATGGTCGGGCTAGACAATTTCCTATACATGTCTTCGAAAAGTGATTCCGCCGGTGTCGGTGAGATCACCATCACCTTCGCGCCCGGCACAGATCCGGATATTGCTCAGGTTCAGGTGCAGAACAAGCTGGCGGTGGCCATGCCGATGTTGCCGCAGACGGTGCGCGATCAGGGCGTGCGCGTCACCAAGCAGAGTCCGGGAGCCATCATGGTGGTGGCCTACTACTCCCCCGATGGCAGGCTTGATCGCTATGACATGTCCGATTACATCGCCGCCAATGTCATGGAACCGATCAGTCGGTTGAATGGTGTCGGAGATGTCACCCTGTTCGGCTCCCAATATGCCATGCGTATCTGGTTGGAAGCCGACAAACTCAACAGTTACCAGCTGACGCCAGCCGATGTCACTGCGGCGATTCGCGAACAGAACTTCCAGGTCCGCGCCGGGGAATTGGGCATGGGGCCGGCCCCGCCCGGGCAGCAGCTCAACGCCACCGTCATCGGGCAGACGCTGCTGAAGACTCCCGAGGAGTTTCAAAATATCGTGTTGCGCGTCAACAGTGACGGGTCGAGAGTCTATTTGCGCGATGTCGCCAACACCGAGCTCGGTGGTGAAAATTACCAGTTCCTCAGCCACTTCCGTGGTCATGAAGCTACCGGCTTTGTGGTGCAGCAGGCGCCACACTCGAATGCTCTGGAAGTTGCTGCGCTGGTGAAAGCCAAGCTGGCGGAACTGGAGTCAGATCTGCCCGATGGCATGGTCATGGAACTGGCCTACGACACGGCTCCCTTCACCGAGGTCGCGATCCGCGGCGTCGTGGAGACCTTGATCGAGGCCGTGATCCTGGTCACCCTGGTGATGTTTCTGTTCCTGCAGAATCTTCGCGCAACCATCATTCCTACGATTGCCATCCCCGTAGTGCTGCTGGGCACCTTTGGCATCCTCCAGGCGACGGGATTTTCGATCAATACGCTCACCATGTTCGCCATGGTGCTCGCCATCGGCTTGTTGGTGGACGACGCCATCGTGGTGGTGGAAAACGTCGAACGCATCATGACCGAGGAGGGCCTGTCGCCCCGTGAGGCGACGCGCAAGTCCATGGGCCAGATCCAGGGCGCGCTGGTGGGCATCGGCACCGTGCTGTCGGCAGTCTTCATCCCGATGGCCTTTTTCCCCGGCACTACCGGTGCCGTGTACCGGCAGTTTTCCATCACCATCGTCTCTGCCATGGTGCTGTCGGTGTTCGTGGCGCTGATTCTCACCCCGGCCCTGTGTGCCAGCATGCTCAAACCGATCCCGGCTGGGAGCCACCACGAAAAACGGGGGCTTTTCGGTTGGTTCAACCGGGCATTTTCGAGCACCACCAATGGTTATGCGGGCCTGATCGATCGGATGCTGGGCAGGCCGCTGCGCTACCTGGTCATCTACGCTGCAGTGGTTGGCGCGGTGGTGGTGCTGTTTACGCGCATGCCGACTGCCTTCCTGCCCGAGGACGATCCCGGGCTCATGTTCAGTCAGGTTCAATTGCCCGTGGGCGCTACCATGGAGCGCACGCGGGGTGTGCTAGAGCAAGTGGAGAAGTACTACGACGAAAAGGAAAACAAGACCATCAAGACCGTGTACTGCGTGACGGGCTTCAGCTTCACCGGCCGTGGCCAGAACAATGGCCAGTGCTACATACAGATGCATCATTGGGATGACCGCAGCGAACCGGGGATGGATGTTAAGTCGGTATCGGCGCGCGCCATCGGTGCATTCTCGACGATCAAGGATGCCCGTGCGGTGGCGTTTTCGCCGCCGCCGATTCGGGCTTTGGGCAACTCGGCTGGGTTCGTGTTCCAGCTCAAGGACAACGCCCATCGCGGCCACGGCGCCCTGCTCGCGGCCCGCAATCAGTTGCTCGCCGGGGCGGCGCAGGACCCGCGGCTGGCCAAGGTGCGGCCCAACGGCCAGGAGGACACCCCCCATTTCGAGATTCGCATCGACCGCGAAAAGGCGCGTGCGCTGGGCGTCGCCATCGGCGCCATCAACGACACCCTGGCCACCGCTTGGGCATCGACTTATACCAACGATTTCCTGCACAACGGCCGCATCAAAAAGGTGTATGTACAGGGCGACGCCGGCTACCGCATGGCACCGCAGGATCTGGACCGCTGGTTCGTGCGCAATGAACAGGGCGAGATGGTGCCCATCTCCGCTTTCGCCAGCTCGCACTGGACCAAGAAGGCCTCTCGCCTCGAGCGCTACAACGCGGTTCCGGCAATGGAGATCATCGGCGAAGCGTCTCCGGGGCACGCTACCGGCGAAGCCATCGCCGCCATGGAGGAACTCGCTGCCAAGTTGCCCCCAGGCTTTGGTTACGAATGGACTGGCATCTCGCTGCAGGAAACGCAGGCAGGAGCCCAGGCCCCGGTGCTGTACGCCCTGTCGATCGCTCTGGTGTTCCTGGCCCTCGCCGCACTCTACGAGAGCTGGTCTGTGCCTTTCGCGGTCATGCTGGTGGTCCCGCTCGGGGTGATCGGCGCCCTGCTGGCAGCCTATGGTCGCGGCCTGCCCAACGACATCTTTTTCCAGGTGAGCATTCTGACCACCGTGGGGTTGTCGGCAAAGAATGCCATCCTGATCGTCGAGTTTGCCCGCGACCAGCAGGCCCATGGCCGGCCCCTGTTGACTGCGATCTCGGAAGCCGTGCGGCTGCGCTTCCGGCCTATCGTGATGACCTCACTGGCCTTCGCGCTCGGGGTGCTGCCGCTGGCGCTGAGCACCGGCGCGGGTTCGGAGAGCCAGAATGCGGTCGGCACCGGCGTGTTGGGCGGCGTGATTACCGGGACGCTGCTCGCGGTATTCTTCGTGCCGGTGTTCGTCCTGGTGATCCGGCGGATCTTCAAGGGCGGATCGCATCGGGATCGGGAGCTCGCTGCGGCTGCGGGGGGACACTGAGCTCGGTCGTCCAGCGCCGAAGCCCGGACATCGCCGGGATTTTGACAACTTCCCCGTGAATTGTCGGGATTCCGTTCGGGATCGGTGGTTTCTGATTTTTATCCTTTTAAAATCAAGTGGTTATTTTTGGCACAGAATTCGCTTGGAGGTGATGCCCAGAGTACGAGGATAGGAGCATCATCCACTTGGCCGCCATTCGACCTCTCAGTTCGCGTCCACCGAGCACCCTTGGAAAAAGCGATGGTACCGGCGGCCACCACGGGATCTCGCTGGCGGCCAGCCTGGCGCTCGTCCAGGCGCTACAGACCACGCTCGATGTGGCCTCGTTGATCGATCTGTTCGGGCAGCGGATCCTTGCCTGGGTTCCGTTCACCGGATTGTGTTATCGCTACCCGGAACTGGGGCTGGAGCACTGCGTCGGCGGTCGCGCCATGCACCGCTGCAGTTACGGCCTCCAACTTGAAGGTGAGCCCCTCGGCGAGATCGAATTCACCCATCGCAGCCGGTTTTCCGAAGCGCATCAGGCGCAATTGGAGGCCCTGCTGGTCCACTTGGTTCACCCGCTGCGCAATGCCCTGTGCTACCTGCGGGTGGCGGAAGAGGCGCGCCGCGACCACCTCACCGGGGCCTACAGCCGCCGAGCGCTGGACGACACGCTCGGCCACGAACTGGATTTGGCGGCGCGGCACGGCTGGCCGCTGGCCCTGCTGATGTTCGATCTCGACCATTTCAAGGCGATCAACGACCACCATGGTCATCAGGGCGGAGACCAGGTGTTGCGTTCGGTAGTGCGCGAGATCCAGGGTTGCATTCGAGCCTCGGACCAGCTGTTTCGCTACGGCGGCGAGGAATTCGTGGTGCTCGCGCGTAACACCCCGGTGACCGCCGCAGGCTGGATCGCGGAGCGGATCCGCGCGCGAGTGGAAGGCAGCCGCTGCCGGTACCAAGGTGTGGATATCGGGGTCACCCTGAGCCTCGGCGTGACTACGCACCGGGCGGGCGATGACGCCACCACACTGCTCGCCCGCGCGGATACAGCGCTAGGGCAGGTCAAGACCCAGGGCCGCAATCGCGTCGTCGTCAACTGATTGCGCCTGCCTTGGCGCGCCCGCTGATTCCGGCATGTGCGACCTGGAGGGTTGGTTGGAGGGTACCGCGATGGTCAGGCCTTGGCGAGCGACCTGGGCTGCGCTTCGGCGCCCCGGGTGCCGTCGGCACCGTAGAGCTGTGGTCCCGATGTCTGGCCGCTCAGAATTCCCAGCGCCGAGCGCACTTGGCGCTGACATTGCTCCACCAGCGCGCCATTGCGCAGATTTGCCTCCCGGCAGTGAAGCAACGCCGTGCGCAGTTGCTGCCAGCGGGTTGCCAGCAGCGGTTCACCGATCCCTTCGATCAGAGCATCCCAGGTGGCAGTGCGAGCGTCGCCGATGCCGAGGGCGACCGCCACCTCCGATCGTTCCGCCGCCAGGCGCTCGAGTCTGTACACCTGATCCAGTTTGGCGGCGGCGGCGGTCGTCACGGCATCCGGGCTGGTCGCCAATGCCGTTGTCTCGGCTGCGAGGCAATCCGCCAGCGCCCAGGTCGCCGCGAGTTCGTGATCGATGACGCGCGCCAGGCGCGCGACCAGAGCCGCCCGCGCTTCAGCCATCGGGCAGGCCGGCGTCGAATTCCACTAGCTTGTGGGCGATGCGAGCGGCGTCGATCTGGTAGGAGCCGTCGGCGATCGCCGCCCGAATCCGAGCCACCCGTTCGGTGTCGGTCACCGGCAGCTCGCGCAAGCGGTTTTCGCCCTCGCGCAGGCGTTGGGTCTCCGCAGTGATTTGCAGGGTGTCGGCCGTGGTCGCGGTACCAGTTCCGGCCGTGCCGGGCGTGGTCCGCTCCGCCGTGGTGCGGGTCACCTGGCGGACGTCGGCGCGTTGGCCGGTACCGTCATATCCGTCTATTTTTGGCATGGCATTGCTCCGACTGCATTTGGCATGACCTGGATCCCACGGCACGATTCCGACCCTCGTCAAGGGTTAGCGGCGCCGGACGCACAATCTTTAGCTCGGGTTGGGCAATTAGTGTGGATTGTGCATCCATCGCTCCGGGAGCCGGCTGCCGTGTGGTGTGAACCCTCGACGCTGCCGTCGGCTAGCTTCCGGTTCCGGCGCCGAGGGCCATCAGTTTGCGACATCGACCATCCCCGCGGCCATCACTTCGCCCTCGACGATGCGGCCGGAAGTCGCATTGCGCACCTGGATGCGGTCGCCGCGCCGGCCGTTGGCCAGGGCCGTGCCGGCCATGCTGACCTCGAAGCCGGCGCGCGCGGCGCGCAGGGTGACCTGCTGGCCGCGGGCCACCAGATTGGGTTCCGCGAGTTGGCCGGGGCGCACCGGCTGCCCGGCCGCCAGAGCCTGGCGCAACACCTTGCCGGCCACGGTATCGGCGTTGGTGACATAGCCTTGAGGCAACGCGGCGATATTCATCCGCACCGGTTCCAGATCGGAATCGGCCAGGCGCGCCCCCCGGGGTAGCGGACGGGTGGCCACCAGCACTGTGGCGAAGGCGGCCACCTTGGCCTGGACGTAAAGCGTCCAGGGTGCGGCGCCCGGACAGCGCACGGCCACCGACACCGCGCCCAGACGCTGGCCCTCGCCGGGCAGGGCGCGCAACGGCTCCGGGCATGCGGGCAGCCGCAGCCGCGGGTCCAGGGTTGGGACCTCCACCTCCAGGTCCGCCGCCGGGCCGCCACCACTCTGATTGGCAAGATGATCCCGTACCAGTGCGCGGATCGCGTCGTGCGACTGCCAGACCCCACCGTCGGCGGAAGTCCCGGCGGCAGCGGTCAGGGTCACCGCCAGCGCGATGGCGCCGGCGCTGCGTGCATGCCTCAACCGAAATCCCCGGATCGATGGCGCCGGAAAACCGGCATTGGCAACCGGTAAAGCATTTCGCGTGCCGTTTTTCTTGACGGTGCTCGGATTCTGGGCTCGGCGGGCCCCGGGCGTGCTCACGAAGATGCCGCAGCGGCTGTTATGTGATCGCACGCAAATCAGCGGGGGAATTCGATGGTCGGGCCGACGCAGCGGACAGATTACCGGAGGGCGCAGGCGATTGGCCAGACGCCGGGGAGTACTGCCGGCGATTACGTCCTCATTCACCGGGTGCAGTCACACCGCGCCAGGGTTTCTGGTCTCGAGGATGGACCTAGGCCGAGGTGCTCCCGCCGCGGGATGTAGGGGCCGGAGGCTATTTCACCGAGATCGCAAACGTGGGCGGTGCCATGATCGAACTCATCGACGTGGAGAAAGTGCTCGCCGAGGTCGTTGCACGGGAGGTTGAACCGTCGGCTGCGGCCTTGGCCGCGATCCGGGAGGCGCGGCGCGCGGCGGCGTGCTGGTGGTCGATGATTCGGCCTTGGCGCAGCGCCAGGTCTAGGCCGCGCTGACACAACTCGGCGCGGACTGCGCCACCGCCGCCAATGGCCGGGACGCGCTGCCCATGCTGTATGCCTGGACGCCGGACGGCTGCCTCGACGAGCAGGTCGGCCTGGGGGGCCGACGTCGAAATGCTGGTCATGGACGGCAATACGCTGACCACCGAAATTCGCGGTGATGCGGCCATGCGCGCTTTACCGGTGATCCTGCGCACCTCTATTTCAGAGTTGTTCAATGTCGATTCGGTAACCCCGTGCCGGTACCTATCAGGTCATGGTCAAGTTCGAGCCGGGCACGCTGGCGCACGGCGTGAGTCTGGGGTTGGCTTCGCCATCCCGGCGGCGAAAGCGGCATTGCCGTCCGGCAAGAAATTGCCAGGTAGCTATTGATGCGTTACAGGAAAATACGGTAACTGATTGATTAATAATTACATTTGTTCCTGGCATGGCCGTTGCTAAATCTTCGGCATTCGGGAGGACAAGTGGAAATGAGCATTATCGATTTCGGTCAATTCCTGGGCAGCCATGAGCGCGCCCTCGGCCTGCGCTCCTACCGCACCGGGGTGCTCGCGGCCAACATCGCCAATTCCGATACACCTGGCTACAAGGCGCGCGATTTCGACTTTCGCAGCGCGCTCGCCGCCGTCGGTGGCGATGTCCGGCTGACTGCCAGGCACCCCGGGCACCTCGGCGCCGGGGCCACCGGCCCGGACGGCGTCGAGCTGCGCTACCGGGTGCCCCAGGCACCGTCGCTGGACGGCAACAGCGTGGATCTCCAAGTGGAGCAGGCCGAGTTTGCCGAGAACGCGGTGCAGTATCAGGCCACGCTGCGCTTCCTGCGTAGCCGTTTCTCCGGCCTGATGAACGCTTTGCGGGAGCGCTGAGCCATGGCCCTGCTTAAAGTCTTCGATGTCGCCGGCAGTGGCATGAGCGCCCAGACCACCCGGCTCAACACCGTGGCGAGCAACCTCGCCAACGTAAACAGCCTCGCCGGCGATCCGCAACAGGTGTATCGCGCGCGCATGCCGGTATTCCAGTCCGTGCTCGATCGCCTGACCGGCAACGAAGCTCAGGTCGGGGTGCGGATTGCAGACATCGTCGCCAAAGAAGAGCAGCCCGAGGCCCTCTACGACCCCAGCAATCCGCTCGCCGACGCCGAGGGCTATGTGTTTCGCAGCACCGTCGACCCAATGGAGGAGATGGCCAACATGATGTCGGCCTCGCAGAGCTTCCAGAGCAATGTCGAGGTGCTCAATACCGTCAAGCAACTGTTGCTCGCCACCCTTCGGATCGGCGAGTGACCGATTTTTGGAGTCCACCATGACCACCGTTACCCCCGCCATCCGCTCCAGCCAGGAGCTGGCCGGAACGGCGTCAGAGGCAGCCCGCCGCGACCGCCTGCAGCAAGGTGATTTCCTCAAGCTGATGACCGCGCAGATGGCCAATCAGGATCCCTTCAAACCCCTCGACAGCGGCGATTTCATGACCCAGATCGCGCAGTTCAGCTCGGTGCAGGGGATTCAGGATTTGCAGAAGTCGTTCAGTGAATTTGCCAATGCCATGGTGCCCAATCAGGCGCTGCAAAGTGCCGGGCTGGTGGGGCGCAAGGTCTATGTGCCCAGTCGTGCCGGACAGCTGGGGCCGCAGGGGCTGGGCGGCGCCGTGCAATTGCCGGCCACCAGCGGCGGGGTGACGGTAAAGATCTACACCGGTGCCGGCGAGCTGGTGAAAACCCTCGGTCTCGGTGTCAAGGCGCCGGGCCTGGTGGACTACCGCTGGGATGGCACCACCGATGCCGGCACGCCGGCACCTCCCGGAATCTATCAGGTGCGCGCCGAGGCGCTGATCGATGGCCGCAACACCGGACTCGAGCATTTCGCCGAAGCCACGGTCGATGCGGTGACGCTCGGCAATGCAACCACGCCCCCCCAGCTCAGTCTGTCGGGGCTCGGCAGCATAGGTTTGCCCGATGTCCGGGCTATCCGCTGACTATTTCGCCACAGGAGCTCAGCCATGTCCTTTCGCACCGCTCTGAGCGGCCTCAACGCCGCCGCCACCGACCTACAGGTGATCGGCAACAA
>JADLCO010000098.1 GCA_020847115.1 Pseudomonadales bacterium
CGCTCGACGTGGTACTCCTTGGCGTAGCCCATGCCGCCGTGGGTCAGCACGGCCTGCTGACAGGCCTTGAAGCCCACTTCCGCGGCCAGGTACTTGGCCGCATTGGCCTCGGCGCCGCAGGGCTGCTTGTTGTCGTACAGCCAGGCGGCGCGCATCACGGTGAGGTAGGCGGCTTCGAGCTGGATCCAGTTTTCGGCCAGCGGGTGCTGCACCGACTGGTTCGTGCCGATGGGCCGGCCGAACACGTTGCGGTCCTTGGCGTACTGCACCGCGCGGCGCAGCGCGCTGCGGCCCATGCCCACTGATTCCGCCGCCAGCAGGATGCGCTCGGGATTGAGGCCATGGAGGATGTACTGGAAACCCTTGCCCTCCTCGCCGATGCGGTCGGTCACCGGCACTTCGAGATTGTCGTAGAAGGTCATGTTGGAGTTGACCGCCTTGCGCCCCATCTTGTGGATCTCCTTGACCTCCACGTGTGCCGGGTCCATGTCGGCGTAGAACAGGGTCATGCCCTCGTGGGGCTTCTTGCACTGATCCCGCGGCGTGGTGCGGGTCAGCAGCAGAATCTTGTGAGCCTGCTGAGCGGTGGTGGTCCAGATCTTCTGGCCGTTGACGATGTACTTGTCGCCATCGCGGCGGGCGAAGGTCTCGATGCGCGTGGTGTCGAGCCCGGCGTTCGCCTCGGTGACGCCGAAGCAGGTCTTCTGCTCGCCGGCGATCAGCGGCGGCAGCCAGCGCTGTTTCTGCTCTTCGGTGCCATAGACCACGATCGGCATGGGGCCGAATAGGTTGATGTGTACCGAGGAGGCCGCCGACATGCCGCCGCCCTCGGCCACGGTCATCATCATCAGCGCCGCCTCCTGCACCCCGAGGCCGGAGCCGCCGTAGGCTTCCGGCATGGCGATACCCAGCCAGCCGCCCTTGGCCATGGCCTGATAGAACTCCTCGGGGAACACGCCGCTGTCGTCGCGCTCCAGCCAGAAGTCGTCGCCGAAGTCGCTCATCAGGGCGCGGATGCTGTCGATGATGGCCTGTTGTTCGCTGGTGATGGTGAAATCCACGTTGCTATCCCCTCGAAGTTTGGTTTCTATCCGATTGATTATTTGTCGGTTACGGCCGTAATCCTGGGCCACAGCTGGTCGGGACCCCAGCTCAGCACGGCATCGCCCAGGGCGCGCGCCCAGCGCGTCTCGGTGCCGAATTCATCGCGCCACGCCCAGGCGCGGCGGGTGAAGTGGTGCAGCCGATGCTCGTAGGTGAACCCCATGGCGCCGTGCACCTGGTGGGCGACCGCGGGGCCATTGCTCGCGGCCTGGCCGAGGCGCACCTTGGCGGTGGCGATCTCGACCCAGGCGTCGGCGTCGATGGCACCACCCGCCGCGGCCACGGCTTCGGCCGCCGCATCCGCCGCGGCATTGATCGCGGCCACCTCGCCGGCGAAGTCCGCGATCATGTTCTGGATCGCCTGAAACTTGCCGATCGGGCGGCCGAACTGGACCCGCTCGCCGGCATACTGAATCGACAACTCCAGCGCCGTCGCCAGCGCTCCCGCCGCCTGGGTCACGCGGATCAGCGCCCCCATGGCGTCCAGTGCCTGTTCGTCGACATCGGCGGCGGGCGCGCACAGGGTCGGCTCCACGGCATTGAATTCGACGCTGTCCCAAGGCTCGCCGGCCAAGCTGCGATCCTCGCGCACAGTACAGGCGGCACGCGGCAGACAGGCGACATACAGGCCGCTTTCGGCTTCCGCCAGCACCAGAATCTGCGCGGCATGGCGCGCATGGGGCACCGCGACGGCGGCGCCGCTCACCCGGCCGTCAGCCAGGCGGTGGCGGCCACGAGCGACCGTCAAGGGGCCTTCCGGCACCTCCAGCCCAGCGCGACCGAGCAGCCAGCCCGCCAACAGGGTTTCGGCGAGCGGCACCGGCAGCGCGGCGGCCCCTGCGGCTTTCAGCACCGCGAAGCCGTCGAGCAGGTCGGCGCCAGCACCGCCAGAGGCTTCCGGTACCCAGGTCAGGTGCAGACCGGACTGTTCGATCGCCTCCCACAACGCAGTAGGCCAGGCGCCCTTCTCGGCGGCATTGATCACTTCCTGGGTACTGAGATCCGCGACGATGCGGGACGCGGTGTCGAGAATGACGTTGTCGGTTTCACTCATGGGTCGATTCCGTGGATTGCGGAAAGCTGCCGCATCGGCGGCAGGCGACGATAGCGGCGATCTAGCGCAGCCCCAGCTGGCGGACGATCATGCCCTTCAGCACCTCGTTGGTGCCGCCGCGCAGGGTCGAGGACGGCACCCGGAGGATGGCCTCGCGCACCAGCCGGGGCAGGACGCCGCCGGAATCCAGCAGCACCTCATCGGGCAGCACCACGCGCAGCTGTTCGATCAGTTCGCGCTCGAAGCGGGTCGCCATGTCCTTGACCAGGGCGGCCTCGGTCTCGGGCGAGCGACCCTCCTGAAGCAACCCGGCGATGCCGAGCGACATCCGCCGAAAGGTCTTGATGCGCGCCACCAGGTGCCCCAGCACCTCGCGGGTGCGGTCGTCCGGATTCTTTGAAAGCACATGCATTGCTTCCCGCAATGCAATGAAACTGCTCAGGAAACGCTCAGGTCCGGAGCGTTCAAGCGCGAGTTCGCCCACCACCAGGCTCCAGCCGTGCCCCTCTTCTCCGAGGAGTTGGGATTCGGGCACGAAGACGTCTTCCAGCAGCGTCTCATTGAAATGCACCTGGCCACCGATGTCCTCGATGCCGCGCACGCTGACGCCCGGGGCCTTGAGATCGATGATGAGCTGCGACAAGCCCTTATGGCGTTCTTTGGGGTCTGCGGGTGAGGTTCTGACCAGGGCGATCATGTAGTCGCAGCCCTCGCCGTGGGCGCCGGTCGACCAGATCTTGCGGCCGTTCACCTTCCACCCACCCTCGACGCGGTCGGCCCTGGTGCTGACCGACGCCAGGTCGGAGCCGGTGTTGGGTTCGCTCATGCCGATGGCGCAGAAGGTCTGGCCCGCCGCCATGCGCGGCAATGCCTTGGCCTTCACCTCCTCGCGGGCATGGCGCAGCATCTGGGTACCGCTCTGACGGTCGGCGATCCAGTGCGCCATCACCGGCGCCCCGGCGGCAAGCATTTCTTCGGTCACCACATAGCGCTCGAGGAAAGTGCGCTCGCGACCGCCGTATGCCTTGGGCCAAGTCATCCCCAGCCAGCCGCGGCGGCCGAGCTTGCGGCTGAACTCCGCGGAAAATCCCGACGCCCAGCAGTCGGCCATGGGTGTGTAGCCGCCGTTGGCGCGCTCCTCGGCGAGAAACGCTCGGACTTCCTCCCGCAACTGGCGCGCCGCGGGCGGCATGGTGACCCGTGGAAAACGGAATCGGCTGGTGGACATCTGGTGGTTGCTCCCTCTCTCTATAACCGCTGGCGCTACAAATACTGGCAGATGGCGGCAGGCCGAGCGCCCGCCACACACTCAGCCGCCGATCAAAATGGCCTTCTCTTCGGTGTACTCGACCAGCCCGCTGGCGCCCCATTCGCGGCCGTTGCCGGATTTCTTGTAGCCGCCGAAGGGTGCCGCAAAGCTGAACGCCGGGCCGTTGACCTTGACCTGGCCGGCGCGCAACTGGCGGGCGATGCGCAGCTGGGTCTCGCGGTCCTCCGCCCAGACACCGCTGGAGAGGCCGAACTCGGTGTCGTTGGCGATGCGGATGGCTTCTTCCTCGTCGCGGTATTTGATCAGGCAGATGACCGGGCCAAAGATCTCCTCGCGGGCGATGGTCATGTCGTTGGTGACGTCGGCAAACACCGTGGGCTTGACGTAGGCGCCGCGGGTCAGACCCTCGGGCCGCTCCGGGCCGCCGGCGACCAGCCGCGCGCCTTCGGCAACGCCCTTCTCGATATAGCGCACCACGCTCTCGCGGGCACGCATGGAGCTCAACGGCCCCAGGAAACTGCCCTTGTCCGTGGGATCGCCGACCTTGAGGGATTCGGCCACGGTCCTGGCCACCTCGACCGCTTCTTCATATTGATCTTCCTGCACCAGGATGCGGCTCAACTGCACGCACATCTGCCCGGAGTTGAACATCGAATCCTTGACCACGTACTTGATGGCCTTGGCGACGTTGGCGCCTGGTGCCACCACGAAGGGCGACTTGCCGCCGAGCTCCTGGCACACCCGCTTGACGCCGCCAGCTGCCGCCTTGGCGATCTGCACGCCCACTTCGGTGGAGCCGGTGAAGGACACCATGTCCACCTCGGGATGGCTGCTCAGGGCATCGCCCATCACTGAGCCCTTGCCGGTGACCAGATTGAACACGCCGGCGGGCAGACCGACCTGCTCGCAGACCTCGGCGAACACGAAGCAGGACAGGGGCGTCTGTTCGCTGGGCTTGAGCACCGAGGTGCAGCCGGCGGCGAGCGCCGGGCCAACCTTGGCGATCACCTGGAACAGCGGAAAATTCCAGGGCGTGATGAAGGCACACACGCCGACCGGCTCCCGCACCACCAGATAGCCGTTTTCCTC
>JADLCO010000099.1 GCA_020847115.1 Pseudomonadales bacterium
CATCCTGTTCAAGCAGCACCGCCACGGGCTTGCCGGCAAGACCATCGAGGTCTACAAATTCCGCACCATGTACGTCGAGCAGCCGGAGCCGGACCAGGTCCACCAAGCCTGCCGCGACGACCCCAGGGTCACCCCGGTGGGGCGCTTCCTGCGCCGCACTAGCCTCGACGAGCTGCCCCAGTTTTTCAACGTGCTGCAGGGGAGCATGTCCATCGTCGGGCCGCGGCCCCATGCCCTGGCGCACAACGAATACTACAAGCATCGCGTCGAAGCCTACATGTGGCGCCACCGGGTCAAGCCCGGCATCACTGGCTGGGCCCAGGTCCACGGCTATCGCGGTGCGACCGACACCCTCGACAAAATGGAAAGCCGCGTCGACCACGACCTCTGGTACATCGACAACTGGAGCCTGTGGCTCGATCTCAAGATCATCGTCCTGACCCTGTTCCGGGTTCTGGGTGACCGCAACGCCTACTGATCGGACATGCGCTATATCGATACCAGCGTGCCGGTCGCCGCGCTGACGCGCAAACCGCACAGATGCGGATCGCCGAGAAGCGAACGGACAGGGATTGCCATGCTTCCTTTCGGGGGCTCGCTATGACGAACCAGGGCACGCACTGCAGTGCCCGCCTTGCCTCCGCACAGTGACGGAGTGCCGACGGGCTGAGCGACGGAATGGGGAACCCTGAATGACCACCGGCATCATCTTCGGCGGCGCGGGCTTCATCGGCGCGCATCTGGCCCGGCGGTTGCTGGCGACGGGGCGCGCGCGTCACGTGCATCTGGCCGACGTGCGGCCGAATCCATTGGCCGGCCAGCCGGGCATCACTGCGTCGATCACGGACGTGCGCCAACCCATCCCGGCCGATCTGGCGCCCGAGCCGCCGGCCTGGATCTTCAACTTGGCCGCTGTGCACCGCGAGCCGGGGCACGAGGCCATCGAGTACTTCGACACCAATCTCGCCGTCGCGCGGAACGTGACCGCCTACGCCGCGGCGGTGGGCTGCCCGAATCTGTACTTCACCAGCAGCATCGCGGTCTACGGCCCCACCGAGGGGCCGACCGACGAGAGCGCGCCGATCTGCCCGGTATCGCCCTACGGCGGCTCGAAGTACCCGGCCGAACTGATCCACGAGCACTGGCAGCAGGCGGCACCGGTAAGGCGGTTGGTCGTCTGCCGCCCCGGCGTGATCTACGGCCCCGGCGATCCGGGCAACATCCCGCGCATGGTCCGCGCCATCAAACGCGGTTACTTCGGCTACCCCGGCTCGCCCCATATCCACAAGTCCTATGGCTATATCGAGGGGCTGCTAGACAGCGTCGAGTTCGCGATGGACCGGCCGGAACCCCTGCTGCGCTACAACTACGTGGAAGACCCCACCGAACCGCTGGGTGCGCTGGTCGGCCACGTCAAGGTGCATCTGGGCAGCCGCGCGCCGGTGCTGCCGCTGCCCTTGCCGTTGTTGCTGCCCATCGCCGGTTTGATCAACGCCGCGCTCGGCGGCGACAGCCCCATCCATCCGGTGCGGGTGCGCAAGGCCGCGTGGCCGACCCATATCGTGCCCGGCACGCTGAAATCCCTCGGTTTTCCCTTCCGGTTCGACTTTCGCCGCTCGCTCGTGGATTGGCAGCGCCAGGCGCCCGAGGATTTCGCCTGACGTTTGGCGTTGCCGATTCCGCCTTGGCGGTGGGCCGGGAAAGCATGGATTGCCACGTCCCTGCGGGGCTCGCAATGACGGGGAGGGAGTGTCATCGCGAGGGCCGTAGGCCCGTGGCGATCCATGGCGCGGCCGTAGTATGGGTCACCGCCGGTGGGCGAGGTTGCGCTCGCGCAGCCGCGCGGCCAGATCGAGGGGTACCTCGTCCCAGGCGAAGCGAAAACGCCAGTTGTCGCCGCCGGTGGTGCCCGGGGTGTTCATGCGCCGCGCGCTGTCGAGCCCGAGCAGGTCCTGCAGGGGAATGACGGCGAGCCGGGCGGGGGAAGCCAGGGCGGCGTCCACCAGTGCCCAGGGCATGGCTGCGTCGGTGCAGTCCAGATAGGCGCGCACCCGCTGCCGCCGATCTTCCGCGAGGCTTCGGTACCAGCCCAGGGTGGTGTCGTTGTCGTGGGTGCCGGTATAGACCACGCAGTTGTGCCGGTGGTGGTGGGGCAGGTAGGGGTTGGTGTCGTCGCTGTCGAAGGCGAACTGCAGCACTTTCATGCCGGGCAGCGCATAGCGGTCGCGCAATGCTTCCACCTCCGGCGTGATGATGCCGAGATCTTCCGCGATGATCGGCAGCCGCGCGTGGTCGGCGGCCAGCGCATCGAGCAGGGCGGCGCCGGGGCCGGCCACCCAGCGGCCTTCGGCGGCGGTCTCGGCGCCGGCGGGAATTTCCCAGCAGGCCGCCAGACCGCGGAAGTGGTCGAGCCGCACCAGGTCGAACAGTTCGCGCAGGCGCGCCAGCCGACGGCGCCACCAGCGGTAGCCGTCGGCCGCGAGCGCGGACCACCGGTACAGCGGATTGCCCCACCACTGGCCGGTAGCGGAGAAGTAATCCGGCGGTACGCCGGCCACCACCAATGGCTGGCCGCGATCGTCGAGCTGGAAGAACTCGGGTTGGCTCCAGACGTCGGCGCTGTCGTGGGCGACCAGCAACGGCAGATCGCCGATCAACCGCACGCCGCGCGCGGCGGCGTAGTCGCGTAGCGCGTGCCACTGGCGCTGGAAGCGGTACTGGGTCCACTGTATGGCGCGGTAGGTAGTGCGCCAGCGCCGCCGCGCCCGCTCCAGCGCGGCGGGTTCGCGGCGGCGCAGGGGCTCCGGCCAGGCGGTCCAGGGGACCCCCGGCTGATGGGCGCGCAGGGTGCGAAACAGCGCATGGTCGTCGAGCCAGTGCGCCTGCTGCGCGCAGAAGGCATCGAAAGCGGCGGCATCTTCGGCATTAGGCACCGCCCGCGGCCCGCATTCCGGGGCCAGCAGCCGGGCGTTGCCGGCGAACGCCGAGGCCGACTGGTAGGGCGAGCCCCAGGCGTCCACCGGGCCGATGGGCAGCATCTGCCAGTAGTGGAAGCCCGCGGCGGCGAGCCAGTCCACGAAGCGCGGGGCGTCCGCGCCGAGGGTACCGGTACTGCCTGGTCCGGGTAGCGAAGTGGGATGCAGCAGGACGCCGCTGGCGCGTTCGGGCAGGGGGTCCGCGGCGCCGGGTTCCGTCACGATGCGGCGGCTCAGCCGCTCCGGCCGCGGCGCATGACGCCGCCGAGTTCCGGGCTGCCGCGACCCTGGAAGCCGACCGCGGCGAGTTCCGCGGGCGCCGGGCGGTCGAGCAGCTGGTAGAGGTGGCGCAGATGGCTGCGGTAGAGCTGGTCGAATTCGGCGACCGCATCGGCGGGGTTGTAGTCGCCGAACCACCAGAACCAGTCCGAGGCCTCGCACAGAGCGAGCTGGCGTTCGATCGCCGCGCGCCGCGCCGGGTCGAGCCCGGGAGCCGCCAGGACTTGGTCGCAGACGCCCTTGGCCGCACAGAGCATTTCCCAGGCGCGGTTCTTGTCGGGGTCGCCGATCCAGGTGGTCAGGGTGCCGTACACCCAGCTGCCCGCGACCAGCTTCGGCAGCGGCAGGGGTTGGGCCGCGGCGGCGCTGGCGGCAAAGGTGGTGAGGTTGAAGCGCGGGTGGCGGCCGAGCGTGCGGTACAGCTCGGGCAGGAAGAAGTCGCCGTTGTGGGGATAGTGCTCCCAGCAGTTCTCGCCGTCGAGGATGATGGCGATCACCCGGTGCTGGCGGTCGCGGCAGGCGCGATCGATGGTCTCCAGATGGTGCACCAGGTCGGCGACGGCATCCTCGGCGCGCCAGCTCTGGTATTCGAAGCCGATCTTATCGGACAGGCCGTCGTCGCGAAAGAAGCACAGCGTGGGCAGCTTGTCGAGGCGATAGGCGTGGTGGATGCAGGCGCCATCCCCGGTCGGCGCGGTGCTGTGGTGCAGTACCTGTTGGCCGCTCGCGGTCCACTGGAAGCCGGCGGCGGCGATCAGTTCGAGGCTGGCAGTGCTGAGCGCGCCTTCGGAGGGCCAGCAGCCGGCGGGGACGCGGCCGAAGCAGCGCTCGAACACCGCCTTGGCGGCGTCCAGCTGCCAGCGGGTGCGCTCGGCGCCGCCGGGGTAGTGCGCGTGCGGCAGCGGCAGATCCGGCACCGCCTCGCGGGCGCTGGCGAGATCGAGCAGCAGCGGCAGGATGGGGTGGCTGTAGGGCGTCACCGAGAGTTCGATGCGCCTGGCGTCGGCCAGCGCCCGGTAGCGGGGAATGATGCCGGCCAGGGCGTCGGCGATGGCGGCGAGTAGGTTGCGCCGGTCGCTGTGGTCGAAGCCCGCTTCCCGCGCCATCAGAGCTGAGACGCGCGGGTCGCTGCGGCGCAGCGACTCGCCGCACCAGGCGATGTGGTGCCAGACCAGCAGGTCGAAGTAGAACTGGTCGGCGAGCCAGCCGAACACCGTCGGCTCGGCGAGTGCCTGGCGCGCCAGCTCCGCCAGCCGCGCGTAGGCGGGAAAGCGCTCGATCATGCGCTGGGCATTGGCGCGCAGCCCCTGGGCGGCGATCTCGCGGCGCACTTCTGCGCTGCTGGGCAGGTGGTCCGCGGCCAGCCAGGCCAGCACCGGGTCGCGCAGGGTGGCGCCGCGCTCCAGGTGGGCGCGCAGTTGGGTGGCGTAGTCCTCGATCTGCTCCAGCAGGGTGGGGCTGAAGTTGACCACGGCGCGGGCCTCGGGCACTGCCTCGATGACCGCCGCCATGTCGGTGTAGTCCTTGATGCCGTGCAGGTAGCTCCAGGGGCGCAGATAGCTGCCGCTGGCGGTGTCCCGGTACTCGGGTTGATGCATGTGCCAGCACAGCACCAGGTCGGTGCGACTGGCACCGGTATGGTGGTCAGGCGACATCGGCGTCGAGCATACGGCGTGCCAGCATCTCGGCGGATACCAGCGTGATGCCGTGGGGCGAGACGTGGAAGCGGCGCCCATCGGCCACCGGGTCGAGGCCGATCACGGTGCCGGGCGGAATCGCGCAGTTGGCGTCCACCACCACCCGGTGCAGCTGGCAGCCGCGGCCGATGTCGGCATTGGGCAGGATCACCGAATCCTCCACCAGCGCGAAGCTGTTGACCCGCACATTGGTGCCCAGGCAGGAGTGGCGCACGGTGCCGCCGGAGATGATGCAGCCGGCGGCGACCAGCGAGTCCAGCGCCTGGCCGCGGCGGCCATCGCTGTCGAACACGAATTTGCATGGCGGCAGCTGCTCGTGATAGGTCCATACCGGCCAGTCGCGGTCGTAGAGGTCGAGGGGCGGGGTGACCGCGAGCAGGTCCATGTGCGCGTCGTAATAGGTGTCGATGGTGCCGACGTCGCGCCAGTAGGCCGGCAGGCCGGTATCCGGATCGCGAAAGTCGTAGGCGGCGATGCGCGCGCGGCCGATCAGGCCGGGGATGATGTCGCGGCCGAAATCGTCACAGGGGTCGGCATCGCGGCCGCGCTGATCGAGGATCCGCTCGAGAAAATCGCGCTCGAACACATAGATCCCCATCGACGCCAGCGCCTGCTGGGGGTTGCCCGGCCAGGGCAGGGGGTCGGCTGGTTTCTCGTCGAAGCGCCGCACCCAGCCCTGGTCGTCGGCGGTGATCACGCCGAACTCGCGCGCCTGCAGGCGCGGCACCGGCAGGCAGCCGATGGTCATGTCAGCGCCGCTATCTACATGGCGTTGCAGCATGTGACGGTAATCCATCTTGTAGACGTGATCGCCGGCCAGCACCAGCACCCGCCGGGGATCCTGCTCGCGCACGAGATCCAGGTTCTGGCGCACCGCGTCGGCGGTGCCTTGGTACCAGCAATCCCCGGTGCGCTGCTGGGCCGGCAGCAGGTCGATGAATTCGTTGAGTTCCGGGTGGAGCATGTTCCAGCCCTGGTGGATGTGCTTGTTGAGCGAGTGCGACTTGTACTGGGTGAGGATGAAGATCCGCCGCAGGTCGGAGTTGATGCAGTTGGAGAGCGAAAAGTCGATGGTCTTGTAGACGCCGCCGAAAGGCACTGCCGGCTTGGCGTGCCAGCGGGTGAGGTCGTGCAGGCGGGTGCCGGAACCGCCGGCCAGGATCAGGGTGAGCGTATCCCGGGAAAGCCGGGCCTGCGGGTTGCCGATGCTGGTGGCCGTCATTTGGCGTCGCTCCTCGCCGCTCCGGCGGCGGCCAGTGGTCTGGAGATAATGTGCCCGGTGGCTCCGCGCTGGGCCCGCGATCAGGCGAAATTTCTGCGCCTGCCGCCCCGCCGCGACCGGGAATTGTCACGCACCGCCGCTAGTATCGCGGTCCAGTGTTGCGGCCGAGCCCGAGCGATCATCGTCCGGCGCGGCTGGCGACAGGGCGGCTGGTGGCAGGGCGGCTGGTGGCAGGGAAGTTCCCCCAGTGCGAACGATTCAGCAAACGCCATGCCCACACCGACTGCCGCGCTGGCGCCGCGCGCCGTGCCTTGCAATACTCGGCCGCGGCGCGCGTGATCCGCAGGCGCTTGCCATTGGGTGCCGCGGGCGGCGAAAAATTCCCGCGACTGCACCCGAAGGGCTTGCGCGGTCGGATAAATCCGGCGCGAAACGGGCTCACTATGGCAGCCGATTATGGAGTTTGTATGAATCTGCACTCGGCACTGCTTGATTCAGCGCAAGCCACGGAGTTGTCCGCGGTGCTAGCGGCGCGGGCTCACAATCCGCTGGAGGTGCTCGGTCCGCACCGCCGCGGCGGCGACGGCCTGCTGCGCGTGCTGCGCCCCGCGGCGACCCGGGTCTGGCTGGAAACCCCAACCGGGCTCCAGCCGCTGGCGCGCGTCGGCACCAGCCCGCTGTTTGCCTGGCGCGGCGCGGCCGCCGAGCTGGCGTGCCACCCGCGGCTGGTCGAGGAGGTCGACGGACATCGCCACGCCTTCGTCGATCCCTACAGCTTCCCGGCGGCCATCGCGGCCGCCGATCTGCGCGCCTTTGCCGCCGGACAGTGCCGCGACGCGCACCGCTTTCTGGGCGCCCATCCCGAGGCCGTCGACGGCATCGCCGGCACCCGCTTCGCGGTCTGGGCGCCCACTGCCGAGCGGGTCAGCGTGGTCGGCGACTGGAACCGCTGGGACGGCCGCGCGACGCCCATGCAGAGCCGCGGCGCGAGCGGCGTGTGGGAGCTGTTCGTGCCCGGCGTCGGGCCGGGGGCGCTGTACAAGTTCGAGCTACGCCACCGCGACAGTGGCGCCATCCTGGTCAAGGCCGACCCCTACGGACGTTGCTTCGAATGCCCGCCGCGCACCGCCGCGGTGGTCGCCGCGGCGCCGGCGTTCGAATGGCGGGACCAGCAGTGGCTGGCGGCGCGCTCCCAGGCCGACTGGCTGCACGCCCCGATGAGCATCTACGAGGTGCACGCGGGCTCCTGGCGCCGCCACGGCGACGGCAGCCCGCTCGATTACCGCGAACTCGCGGACCAGTTGATTCCCTATGTGCAGGAGCTGGGCTTCACCCACATCGAGCTGATGCCGGTGTGCGAGCATCCGTTTGCGGGCTCCTGGGGCTATCAGGTTACCGGCTACTTCGCGCCCGCCAGCCGCTGGGGCAGCCTCGATGATTTCTGCTATTTGGTCGACCGCTGCCATGCCGCCGGCATCGGCGTGCTGCTCGACTGGGTGCCCGGCCATTTCCCGCGCGATGACCACGCGCTCGCCCGCTTCGACGGCAGCGCGCTCTACGAACACGAGGACCCGCGCCTGGGCGAGCACCGCGAGTGGGGCACCCTGATCTTCAACTACGGGCGCAACGAGGTGAAGAGCTTCCTGCTCTCTAGCGCCGAGTTCTGGCTCGACGTCTGCCATGTGGACGGGCTGCGCGTCGATGCGGTGGCCTCCATGCTCTATCTCGACTACGCCCGCGCGCCCGGCGACTGGTATCCCAACCGCCACGGCGGTAACGAGAACCTGGAGGCCATCGCCTTCCTGCGCGAGCTGAACGAGCTGGTGCACGGCCACCATCCCGGCGCCCTCACCATGGCCGAGGAATCCACCGCCTGGCCCATGGTCTCGCGGCCCACCTACCTGGGTGGTCTGGGCTTCAGCATGAAGTGGAACATGGGCTGGATGAACGACACCCTCGCCTACATGGCCGAGGACCCGGTACACCGGCGCTACCACCACGACCATCTGACCTTCGGCCTGCTCTACGCCGTCAGCGAAAATTTCATCCTGCCGCTGTCCCACGACGAGGTGGTGCACGGCAAGCGCTCGCTGCTCGACAAGATGCCCGGCGACGCCTGGCAGCGCTTCGCCAATCTGCGCCTGCTGTTCCTGTACCAGTTCACCCATCCGGGCCGCAAGCTGTTGTTCATGGGCGGCGAGTTCGCCCAGGGCAGCGAGTGGAGCCACGACCGCGCGCTCGACTGGGCGCTGCTCGAGTTTCCCTATCAGCGCGGCGTGCAGTGCCTGGTGGGCGATCTCAACCGCCTCTACCGGGACCAGCCGGCGCTGCACCGCCACGATTTCGAGCCCGAGGGCTTCGCCTGGATCGACTGCCACGACAGCAGCCAGTCGGTGATCGCCTTCATGCGCCGCGCCGGCGCGCAGTTCCTGGTGGTGGTGCTGAATTTCACTCCGGTGGTGCGCCACGGCTCCCGCATCGGCGTGCCCGAGCCGGGCATCTACCGCGAGATCCTCAATTCCGATTCCACCTACTACCAGGGCAGCGACGTCTCCAACGGCGTGCACATTGCCAGCGAACCCCGGGCGGCCATGGGCCACGCCCAGTCGCTGGCGCTGACGCTGCCGCCGCTGGGCGGGCTGGTGCTGGCGCGGGTCGCCTCCTGATGCGGATACTCTTCGCCGCCTCCGAGGTGTTTCCGCTGGCCAAGACCGGGGGGCTGGCCGATGTCTGCGCCAGCCTGCCGCGGGCGCTGCAGGAACTGGGTCACGAGGTGGTGATCGCGCTGCCGGCCTATCCGTCGGCCCAGGACCGCCTCGCGGCGCGCGAACCCGTGGTGCCGCTGGCGGATCTTCCGGGCGTGGAGTTGCCGGGCGTCGAGCTGATTCCCGGCCGCCTGCCCGACGGCGGCCCGCGCGTGCTGCTGGTCGATGCCCCGCGCTGGTTCGAGCGTCCGGGCGGTCCCTACGGCGATGCCGCCGGTCGCGACTGGCCCGACAATGCCGAGCGCTTCCACGGCTTCGCCCGCGTGCTCGAGGCCATTGCGCTGGATCGCGTCGGGCTCGGCTGGCGGCCCGATCTGGTGCACTGCCACGACTGGCAGACCGGCCTGGTGCCGGCATTGCTGAGCCGGGAACCGCAGCGCCCAGCGACGGTGTTCACGGTGCACAACCAGTCCTACCTGGGCCGTTTCGACCGGGCGCAGTTCACTGCGCTGGGCCTGCCGGAGGCCTGGTGGCACCCGGAAGCCCTGGAGTTCTACGGCGATTTCTCCTTCTTGAAGGCCGGTCTGGTGTTCGCCGACCGGCTCACCACCGTGAGCCCCACCTCTGCCCGCGAACTGCAACGGCCGGAGTACGGCTGCGGCCTCGATGGGGTGCTGCGCGGGCGCGCCGCCGTCTTCACGGGGATCCTCAACGGCATCGATACCGCGGTCTGGAATCCGGCGACGGATCCCCTGCTGGCCCGGCGCTACGACGCCGCCGACGTCGACGCCGGCAAGCGCGCCAACAAGGCCGCGGTGCAGGCGGAACTGGGTCTGCCGGCGGCCGCGCAGCCGCTGCTGGTGCTGGTCAGCCGGCTGGTGGAGCAGAAGGGCATCGATTTGGTGGTGGAACTGATCGCGCGCTGGCGCGACCGGCCGCTGCAGTGGGCATTGCTCGGCAACGGCGAGCCGCGTTGGGAAGAACAGCTGCGGGCGCTGGCCGCGGCGCTGCCGGAACGGGTGGCGGTGCGCATCGGTTACGACGAGGGCCTCGCCCATCGCCTGGAGGCGGCCGGGGATTTCTTCCTGATGCCCTCGCGCTTCGAACCCTGCGGACTCAACCAGATGTACAGCCAGCGCTATGGGACCATCCCGGTGGTGCATCGCACCGGCGGCCTCGCCGACAGCGTGGTGGACGTGTTCGCGCCCGGTGACGGCATCGGCACCGGCCTGGTATTTGCGGCGCCGGAGGTGGACGCGCTGGCCGCGGCGCTGGAGCGCGGCCTGGCGCTGCAGCGCAATCCGGCGGCCTGGAGTGCGCTGCGGCGCAGCGCTATGGCGGTGGATTTCAGCTGGCAGCGCAGTGCCCGGGCCTACCTCGAGGTATACGGACGGGCGCTGGCGGCGCGGAGTGGCGGCCATGGCTGAACGCCCGGTACTAGTGGTCAACTGCGGCAGCTCCTCGGTGCGCTACCAACTGCGTGCGGGCGACGCCGTGCGCTGTGGCGGCACCATCGACGGCATCGGCGCCGGTGCCCTTCGCTGGCAGGGAGCGGACGGCGGGGAAATCCCCGTGCCGGCTGCGGTCGGCGACCATCGCAGCGCCCTGGAGGCGGTCTTCGATCAACTCGCCGAGCGCGAACACACGCCGGCGGCGATCGGCCACCGGGTGGTCCACGGCGGTGCCGAGTTCGCCACCGCGGTGCGGGTGGACGCCGACGTCCGCGCCCGTATCGCTGGGCTCGCAGGGTTGGCGCCTAGCCACAATCCCCACAACCTGCGCGGCATCGAGGTCGCCGCCGCGTGCTATCCCGGCGTGCCCCAGGTGGCGGTGTTCGATACCGCCTTTCACCAGCGGCTGCCGGAGCACGCGCGCCGCTACGCACTGCCCGCCGACGCCCTGGCCGGGCTCGAGGGTGCTGGGGTGCCGCGCCGCTACGGCTTCCACGGCATCTCGCACGGCGCCGCGTTGCGCCACACCGCGGCCTGGCTGCGGCGGCCGCCGGAGGCGCTCGACCTGATCACCCTGCACCTGGGCAATGGCGCCAGCGCCGCCGCCATCCGCGGCGGTCACAGCATCGACACCAGCATGGGCTTTACTCCCCTGGAGGGGCTGGTGATGGGCACCCGTTGCGGCGATCTCGATCCGGCGCTGCCGCTGCTGCTGCAGGCGGGTGGGCGCACGCCGGAGCAGGTGCGCGACCTGCTGGAAACCCGCAGCGGTCTGCTCGCCCTGTGCGGCAGCTCCGACATGCGTGCGATCCGGGCGCGGGCGGCGGCCGGGGACAGTGATGCCCGGCTGGCACGGGAGCTGTTCGCCTATCGGGTGAAGAAGGCGATCGGAGCCTATCTGGCGGTGCTGGGCCGCGCCGATGCCCTGGTGTTCACCGGCGGCATCGGCGCCCACGATGCCGAACTGCGGCGGCAGTGCGTGGCTGGCCTGGAGGGGTTCGGCATCGTCCTGGGCGAGGCCCGGCCCGACGCCGAGACCGGCATTACTGCCCTGCACGACCCGCGGCGCTCGCCGGTCGCGGTGCTGGCCATGGCTGCCGACGAGGAGGCCGAGATCGCCCGCCAGGTGCTGGTCTGTCTGGCGCAATGAACTCGCCGGTGCTGGTACCGGGTAACTGCGGCGCTGTGCGCCGCCCTGGAGGAGGAACGTGCCAATGTCCGATCCGATGCTGGTGCCGATGCCGCTGAGCGCGGCGGAGCTGGCCGCCATCGATGCCTGGTGGCGGGCGGCCAACTATCTCTCGGTGGGGCAGATCTACCTGCTCGCCAATCCGCTGCTGCGCGAGCCGCTGGCCGCGGAGCACATCAAGCCGCGCCTGCTCGGCCACTGGGGCACCACGCCCGGGCTCAACGTCCTCTACGCCCATCTCAACCGGGTGATCCGCGCCCGCGACCTGGACATGATCCTGATCACCGGGCCCGGCCACGGCGGCCCGGCGCTGGTCGCCAACACCTATCTGGAGGGCAGCTACAGCGAGTGCTATCCGGACATTACCCGCGACGCGGCGGGCTTGCAGAAGCTGTGCAAGCAGTTCTCCTTTCCCGGCGGCATCGGCAGCCACGTGACCCCGGAGGTCCCGGGTTCGATCCACGAGGGTGGCGAGCTGGGCTATTCGCTGGCCCATGCCCATGGCGCCGCGTTCGACAATCCGGACCTGATCGCGGTGTGCGTGATCGGCGACGGCGAGGCCGAGACCGGGCCGCTGGCCGCGGCCTGGCACTCCAACAAGTTTCTCAATCCGGCGCGCGACGGCGCGGTGCTGCCGGTGCTGCACCTCAACGGCTACAAGATCGCCAATCCCACCGTGCTGGCGCGCATTCCCCGCGAGGAACTGGGGCAATTGCTGTCCGGTTACGGTTATCGGCCATATTTCGTCGAGGGCTCGGAGCCGGAGGCGATGCACCAGCAACTCGCCGCCACCCTGGATCTGGTGCTCGACGAGATCGCCGCCATCCAGCGCG
>JADLCO010000100.1 GCA_020847115.1 Pseudomonadales bacterium
GAGGTGCCGATCGCCAGATGGGTGAGCACCTCCGGCGCCACGCCCTGGCCGTGGAAAGCCAGGATCAGCAAGGGCACCACCACCGCGCCACCGCCCAGCCCGAACAGCCCGGCGATGAGTCCGGCGATGGCGCCGATGCCCAGATATAGCGCCAGCGAAAGGGCAATGGTGGCCATGAGGCTCCAGGTCGTAAGCGGTTGTGCGCGCCAACCGCGCCATCCCGGCGGACGGCGCGGCGCTGCCGATCAGCGCGGCGCGGCGGGATTGCGCAGCCCGCGCACCAGGGTCTTGGGCAGCAACTGCTGCAACTCGTCCTGACTCCAGCGGCTGCCGGTGAACACGCTGCGCTGCTTCTCCGGCAGCGACACCAGGCTGATCTCGCCGCCACCCACGATGAAATCGCGGCCGTTGACGTGAGCCGCGGCATCGGTGCACAGGAATACCACCAGCGGCGACACCAGTTCCGGGGTGAAGGTGTCGGTGCCCTCCGCCATGTCCTCGATCTCGAACATGAAATCCGGCAGCGGCAGCTTGCCCTGGCGGGCCAGATCGAGCGCCTTCTTCATGTCCACGGCACCGGCCATGCGGGTGCCCGCGCGGGGCCGGATGGCGTTGCTGGTCACCCCGTAGGGGCCGAGTTCCAAAGCGATGGTGCGGCTGAAGCCTACGACACCTTCCTTGGCGGCGGCGTAGTTGGACGCCGCGTAGCCGCCGAGCCCGGCTTCGGAGGCGGTGCTCACGACGCGGCCGCTGCGCTGCTTCACGAACAATTCGGCGGCGGGTTTGGTGACGGTGTAGAGCGCGCGCAGGTGAACCGCGATCACGCTGTCCCACTCCTCCTCGCTCATCTTCACGAACAGCTGGTTGCGGATGTTGCCGGCGTTGTTGACCACGATGTCGAGGCGCCCGAAGGTATCCAGCGCCTGCTCCACCATCGCCTTGCCGTCGGCGGTGCTGGTGACGTTGCCGCCGTTGGCGACAGCCTCGCCGCCGGCGGCGCGGATCTCTGCCACCACCGACTGAGCGGGGCTGAGGTCGCCGCCCTCGCCGGTGACCGTGCCGCCCAGGTCATTGACCACGATTCGTGCGCCTTCGGCGGCCAGCGCCAGGGCGTGGGAGCGGCCCAGACCGCGTCCGGCTCCGGTGACGATGGCGACCTTGCCGGCCAATAGATTGCCCATGAGATTCCCCCCTTGAGGATGTGGTGGCTGTGGTGATTAAGCTGGAGCGTGGATTCTACGGGCCGATGGCTGCTCGGTCATCCACAGCCCATGGTGCACCGCGGTGGCGGCGCCTGGCCAGCACTGCGATGCCACGACGAAGGAATGGGTGGGATTGGACAACGCCGGCATCGCGTGTTGACGGAGGGCGGGTGCGGTGCGCTAGTTGTTCAACAAATCGCAGCGAGTTTGGACGATCATTACGCGACGGCGAATAGGCTGGTGAAGAAATATGAGAACGCCGCGCTTATATGATAACGAAAGACCTGACCCTGCCTTTGTGTTCATCTGATTCCGGACTTTATCGCACCACCCTATCTATTTTGTCGAATTGAGTGAAGAAACCTATCGGCGATCTCGCGGACAAACTGCTCGGCCTCCTCCTTGGTCATTGGGTCAAGGCTATTCGTCCGTTTGTCGTATGCATGCCTTGCCCAGTCTCCTGTTACTGATGGATTATGCACTGCGTCCCTGAAGCGGTTGAATTGGTCTTTATCGATACCATACCGAGCATGAAACTTTTCTCTGTTTTTCGGGTTCCCTTCAACAAGCTCATAAATCTTGTAGAGCGTTTCACCAGATGGATTTTCAAAGCATAGCAGCGCAATTACTTTTGCTGATTTTGGATCGAGAAAGGCTGGCTCAAGCAGTTTCCGTTGGTGCTCTAGTCTCGTCTGATACTGAAGTTCAGCCTGTTCCTCTTCCCACTTTGCTACGTCGTCTGCAGAAAGCCCTTCTGGGGGTGATATCGTTATAGTGGGAGTGTATATGGTTGTCTCATTTACGAATACGGCAGGCTCCAGAAATGCATATCGGCGCGCTGGCGTTGTGGCGTAATCGATCACCGAGCCGAGCACAAAATCTGGATCAATCTTCGCGGGGCCGTTGAAGGCTGATCTGACTTTTTTGGCTATCTCGAAGGCGTCAGTTGCTGTTGTGCAGGAATCAATGGCCGCAGACGAAAATGCTGGGTACTCAACGCCCTCAATCAAATCGAATCCTAGCCCCTTGAGCAGGTCAGCTAGATTCCTGCGTTGCAAGCTAGTCTTACGAATTTCAATGGCCCACCTCATTAACGCATTCCCAATCTAGTCGCAGAGAAAGTTGACGCATAACAATGAGTGCAAAACACGGGGTGAGCGCGATGCGAAACCAAATCCGTGATCAGGCCTTGCAACAACACATCACCATCCGCTGCCGCTTGCCGCGTTGAATGTGCGCCACAGCCGGCACTGGCGCGCCGGTTGCGCGAACAGGTTCCACCCTGACTTCTACGATCCGGCCGCCGGTGGCTCGCCCGTTGTGCGCGCCGCGCCGCGCCGCCACAGGCCACCCTGGGTCAGGCAATCCCAGCCCCAACGCGCCCAGCCGAGCAGCGCGAAGGCGAGCCACAACGACCAGGCCAGCATCGCCAGGCGATAGCTCCACAGCGGCAGGCTGAAGACCGCGCCCTGGGGCAGGCCAGTCTGGGTGCGATCCTGATACCAGCGGTAATCGAGGTGGCTGGAGCCATTGCCGGTGACCTGCATGTCCGGGGCCGCGAGCAGGCTCTGGGGAATGGTGTAGGCCAGGCTGGCGACTGCGATCAGCGTCAGCACGATCAGAGCGAGCTGAATCAGGTTGTGTGTCAGCGGCCTCTCAGGCAGCTTTCGGCGGCGGGCTTCGAGGGCGAAGAACCAGGCCACCACAGCCAGCGAGCCCGCGGTGTTGATGGTGCTCATGCCGATGCCGAGCAACAGCCACTGCCCGATCGACAGCGGGATCGACAGCCGCCAGCGCCGCACCGCGAGGCCGAGCGCGATCGCCACCGCCACCACCACCCCGAGTACGCCCCAGTAGAGCAGCGCCGGCCCGAGATCGGGGCCGCGCACCCACAGCGGCCAGCGATCCGCCGGCAACTGGAGCCCGAGTTCGATATTGGTCGCGGGGGTAGGCAACGCCAGGGGCGCGGTGGTGGTCCAAAAGCCGCCGTCCGCGCCCAGCTGCCAGGCGATGCGCGCGCGCTGCACGCCGGGATGCAGGGGCAGCACCACCTCGCCGTCCTGTTCCGGGCGGGTCTGGGGAGCGCCATCGAGTTCGACCCGTTGCAGGGCGGCGCCCACCGGCGCACGCAGGCGGTAGTCGCCGCCCAGGCTGCTGCGCAGTTCCAGTTCGACCTCGAGTTCAGCTCCGCGCGCGCCGCTGCGCTGGTCGAGCCTGGCCCGCTCCACGGTCACCGTGGGTCCGGGCGCCGGCTCGGGGCGTTGGGCACTCAGGGTCACCTGCTCGCCCGGCCAGGGCCACCACTCGGCATGGCCGGCCTGCGGGGACTGGATCGCCGGTACTCCGGTGGTGGCCAGATGCCAGCGTGGCGAGGACGCCACCCTCCAGCGCTCCACCCACTGGGGTGACCGGGGGGCGCTGAGGGTCAGCTCGGGCACCGGCTCGAGCAGCGATTCCCAGTGCAGCTCCTGTTGGTCGGCGTGGAGGGTGACCAGCAACTGGCCGTCGGCGCTGCGCCGGTGCTCGCCGATCACGGCTTCGCCAGGCAGCAGCGGCACCGCCAGATTGATGGCGCCGCCGCGCGGCGCGATGCGGATAACGCTGGTGGTCAGCCGCCAGTCCAGATCGAGCGCCAACTCGCGTTCGATGAGCACGAAGGGCGGTGCCGGATCGGCCAGTAGCCGTTCGTCGCCGCTGGCGACCTCACGGTGCAGGCGCAGGGTATCGCCGCGCAGGCGCTCGCCGTCGAGGCCCTCCAGGCGCCAGCCCGGTGCCGCCACGCGCAGGGCCGCGGGCGGCAGCGGAAAACGAAAGGCCGCGCTGTCGCCTTGCACCATCCCCTGCAGGACCAGCTCGCGCACCCCCGGGTTCAGGCCCGCCCAAGGGATCGCGTCCAGGTCGGCCAGCGGTGCGGCCACGCCGTCGCGCAGCAGCGCCCGGACCTGCCAGCCCTCCGGCGGCGGCAGCGGAATGGCCACCGGGGCGCTGGCGCCGGCACGCAGGCGCAGCGCGAAGACACCAGCGGCATCCAGCTCCAGCTGGGCATCGAGCAGGCTCTGGCACTGGGGCGCGCAGGATGGCGGGCGCAGCAGCTCGGTGCGCAGTTCCTGCAACAATTCCGGTGGCGGAAACTCCCGGGCCGCGGCAGGAGGTGCAACGCCGCTCAAGGCCAGCAGGGTCAGCGGCGCCAGCAGCGCAGCGGCCGCGCCGCCGCGGCCACTGGATGTCGGATCGCCGGTGCGGTGGCGCCACAGCGCCCGCGCCAGGCCGAACAGCAGCAGGCCGACCAGCAGCACCTGGGCAAGCTTGAGGCTGCGGGTCAGCCAAGGCGGGGATAGCCACAGTTCGAGGGTTTCGTCGGCGCGCACCGGGCCGCTCCACGCGAGCCGCGCCTGTTGCCACCGCCAGCCGGGCTGGCCCGGTCCGGTCTGGGTGTTGTCGTCCGGGGTGTAACGCGGTCGTGATTCGACCACCGGCGCGGCCTTGTCCAGCGCGTAGCCGAGGGACTGCGCCATTTCCGCCGTCGCTGGTGCCGAGCGTACCGCGGTGTCCACGTACGGCGCAGGAATGGCGCCCGGCAGCTCCAGTTGCGGATAGAGCGCCACCCGCACCTGCTGCACCGCAAAGCCGAGCACGTTCAAGGTCAGCAGCACCAGCGCGGCCAGGGCGCCGGTGCGCACCGCGGCGCGCAGGCGTCCGGTCGGCAGCGCCGCGAGCAGCGGGATGGCGATCACCATGGCCACCCAGCCCGCCACCGGGGCGTTGCGCTCGTGGTAGCTGAGCGCCAGCGTCAGCGCCGCGATCGCGCCCCAGCGCCAACCTAGCAGGCGCAGTGTGGCACTGGCAATCAGCAGGCACAAAAACAGATCCCAGAGATCCCAGCGCGTCAGCCAGGAGCTGTCGACGATGTCCGGGCCGCGCGCGTGCCAGAGCTGCCAGCCGGGCGGCAACTGGAGCGCGATGTCGGCGCGTTCGAATTCGCTCATCCAGCCGAGCGTCCCGGGCCCGGAAGCGCTGTCGATGCGGCCGACCGCCTCGAGGTTCAGCTCGCGCTCGCGCACCTCGACGCCGACGCCGGGGGCGTCGGGCAGGCGGCTGATCACCTGGGGTACGCCGTTCACCGCCACCCGGCCCAGCGCCAGTTCCGGTCCAGCCTCCAGACGCCGATCGCGGTTGAGCTGACCGCCGATCCGGTCGCTCAGAGTGGCGCCGCCACCGGCGAAGTCGAGCCACAGCGAGCGCTCGAGCCGCAACCGGTCGGCGGCCGGATTGGCGTCGCCGCGATACTCCTCCGTCGCCAGCAGCGGTTGCTCCGGCGTCACCAGGTAGACCGGCAGATCCGCGAGCGCCGCGGGCAGATCGAGCCGCGCCGGGTCGATGCTGGGCGCCCCTTCGAGCCGGATGCCACGCACTTCGGGCGCGGCGCGAAACGCCCAGAGTTCCTGGGCTGGCCAGTGGTCATCGAGAGGTTCGGCGACGAACCGCTCGGGGCGCTCCTGATAGCGGCCGTCGAGCAGCAATTGCCAGCGACCTGGGCGCAACTGGACGCGCAGCCGCCCGTCATCCTCGAGGCGCGCGGGCAGCGGCGATTGCAGATCGATCACTGCGGCGCCCTGGGGCAGGGCGCGCCCCAGCGTGACTTCGCGGGCGGCGCCGGCCACGGTGAGCCGCAGTTCGGTGTACAGCCGCACTGGCACGCCATCGTCGATGCGGCGAAACACCTCTACCTGCAGGCTGGCCGCGGCGTCGGCCTCTTGGCGGGGTTGCAGCCACAGCCGGTGTTCGGCATCGAGCACCGCGGCCACTGGCGCGCCATCTCGGCGCAGCGCCACCAGCGCGGTGGTCGCCGGGATGGCCAGCGCCACTGGTGGACTATCCCAGCGCAAGTGACCGCTTACCTCATGAGCGCCCGGCCCGATCCACAACCCAGGGCCGCCGACGCCCGCGACCACCGCGGCGGCGGTGCCATCGAGCAACACTTCGCGCGGCCAGTGTTCGGCATCGCCGGGCAGTGCCAGCCACTGCTCCGGCGCCTGGCTCTCCCAACGCTGCCGGAAACTGGCGCCGGTCGCGGTCAACTCGATATCGAGTGTGCCTGGCCACAGGCAGTGGCGGCGCTCGGGGTCGGCAGCGAGCCGGTAACAGCCGTGGTCCGGCCGATCGCGCAATACCCAGTCGGCCCAGGGTGCCAGCGCCTCGGGTACGGTGGCGGTTGCCGCCATCGCGAGTCCGGCCAGCAGCGCCAGCAGCATCGATGCCAGCCTGGCCAAGGCCAACTGCGCAAGGGTTTTCATCGGCGGGTCCTCCCCCGTGAGGATGCGCCAATGTAGCAGGCCCGGCCTTCGCGCGACGTTGTTTCCACGGGTTGCCGGGACGCTGTAGCCGCAAGCTGGTAAGCTGCCAGCCCCTCATTGCCCCCGGCGCGGTTGCCGCAGCAAAACCCATGCACCTCGCCCTGTTCGATCTCGACAACACCCTGATCGCCGGCGACAGCGATTACGCCTGGGGCGAATTCCTGGTGCGCGCGGGCAAGGTCGATGCCGAAGTCTATCGGGCGGCCAATGCGCGCTTCTACGAGGATTACCGGCGCGGGCAGCTCGACATCCACGCCTACCTGCGCTTCGCGTTGGCCCCGCTGGCGGCCACCGAACCCGCCGAACTGACCGCCCTGCACCAGCGCTTCATGGCCGAGGTGATCGCGCCCATGTGGCTGCCCGGCGCCGAACGCCTGATCCGCAGCCACCGCGCGCGCGGCCACCGGCCGGTGATCGTGACCGCAACCAACCGCTTCGTGGTCGAGCCCATCTGTCTGCGCCTGGGTATCGCCGAGATCATCGCCACCGAACCCGAGACCTCCGGTGGGCGCTACACCGGGCGGGTGGCCGGCGAACCCAGCTTCGGTCCCGGCAAACTCAGCCGGGTGCGCCTGTGGCTCGCCGAGCAGCAGCTTTCGTTGGCCGGTAGCCACTTCTACAGCGATTCGATCAATGATCTGCCGCTGCTGGAGGCGGTTGCGCATCCGGTGGCCGTCGATCCCGACGACGCCCTGCGCGAGATCGCTCAGACGCGCGGCTGGCCGGTGATCAGCCTGCGCGAGTCGGCTTGAGCAGCGTGCCTTCACCGTGTTGACCTATCCCCTCATCGATCCGATTGCCGTCCAGCTCGGGCCGCTCAAGGTCCATTGGTACGGGCTCATGTACCTGTTCGGATTTGCCGCGGCCTGGCTGCTGGCGGTGCGGCGCAGTCAGGCATCCTGGGCGCCGGTGGCGCGCGAGCAGGTCGATGACCTGGTGATGAATTGCGCGCTCGGCGTGGTGATCGGCGGGCGCCTGGGTTCGGGACTCTTTTACAACCTCGATGTCTGGCTGGCCGATCCGCTGTGGATCTTCCGCGTCTGGGAGGGCGGCATGGCCTTTCACGGTGGCCTGCTTGGGGTACTGGCGGCACTCTGGCTCCAGGCACGCCGCATTGGCCGGCCGTTTCTGGCCGTCGCCGATTTTGCCGTGCCCCTGGTGCCCATCGGCCTGGGTCTGGGCCGTATCGGCAATTTCATCGGCCAGGAGCTGTGGGGGCGGCCGACCGATCTGCCCTGGGCCATGGTGTTTCCGCGCGATCCCGAGCAGCTGGCGCGCCATCCCTCGCAGATCTACCAGGCAGCACTGGAGGGCGCGCTGCTGTTCGCGGTGGTGTTCTGGTTTTCGCGACGGCCGCGCCCGGCGGGCGCGGTGGGTGGGTTGTTCCTCACCCTCTACGCGCTGTTTCGCTTCCTGGTCGAGTTCGCCCGGGAACCGGACCGCCACATCGGCTTCGACCTGTTCGGCTGGCTCACCCGCGGCCAGCTGCTCAGCCTGCCCATGTTCGCCGCGGGAATTGCCTTGCTGGCCTGGGCCTTCTACCGTGAGCGGCGGGCCGGCGCGGGCTGAGGGAAGCGGGCATGCGGCAATACCTCGAACTGATGCAGCGGGTGCGCAGCGAAGGCGTGCGCAAGGGCGATCGCACCGGCACCGGCACCCTGTCGGTGTTCGGCCACCAGATGCGCTTCGACCTGGCCGCCGGCTTCCCGCTGGTGACCACCAAGAAGGTACACCTGAAATCCATCATCCACGAGCTGCTGTGGTTTCTCGCCGGCGACACCAACATCGGCTACCTGCAGCGCCACGGGGTCGGCATCTGGGATGAGTGGGCCGATGCAAACGGCGAGCTCGGGCCGATCTACGGCGCCCAGTGGCGCTCCTGGCCGGATGGCCGTGGCGGCCGCATCGACCAGCTCGCCGCGCTGGTCGAGCAACTGCGCACGCGGCCGGATTCGCGCCGGCTGCTGGTGTCGGCCTGGAACCCCGCCGATCTGCCCGACGAAAGCCGCTCGCCCCAGGACAATGTCGCCGCCGGGCGCATGGCGCTGGCGCCCTGCCATTGTCTGTTCCAGTTTTATGTCGCCGAGGGCCGGCTGTCCTGCCAGCTCTACCAACGCAGCGCCGATATCTTCCTCGGCGTGCCCTTCAACATCGCCAGCTACGCCCTGCTGACGCGGATGCTGGCGCAGGTCACCGGGTTGCAGCCGGGGGAGTTCATCTGGACTGGAGGCGACTGCCACCTCTATCTCAACCACCTGGAACAGACCGACCTGCAGCTCGGCCGCGCGCCGCGACCGCTGCCGCAGTTGCACCTCGACCCGGAGGTGCGCGATCTGTTCGGCTTCCGCTACGAGGATTTCCGGCTCGACGGCTATGACCCCCACCCCGCCATCGCCGCACCCATCGCCATCTGAGGCGGCGGCGGAGATCTGCCTGATCGCGGCGGTGGCCGCCAATGGTGTGATCGGCGCCGCCAACGCCCTGCCTTGGCACCTGCCGGCCGATCTGCGCCGCTTCAAGGAGCTGACCTGGGGCCACCCCGTGATCATGGGTCGCAACACCTGGGATTCGCTGCCGGCGCGCGTTCGGCCCCTGCCAGGGCGGATCAATATCGTGCTCAGCCGCGATCCGGATTTCGCGCCGGAAGGTGCTGTCCTGGCGCGTTCGCTGGAGGAAGCCTTGGCCGCTGGTGCACGCGAGAGCGCGCCGCTGTTCGTGATCGGCGGTGCCGCGCTCTATGCACAGGCGATTGGCAGGGCGGCGCGGATCCATCTCACACGATTGCATTTCCAGGTCGCGGGCGATGCCTTTTTCCCGCCGCTGGACCCGCACCAGTGGCGGGAAACCGCGCGCGAAGAGCACCCGGCCGCCGAGGGGCGGCCGGCCTATGCCTTCGTCACCCTGGAGCGGCGCGCGGCGGACGGCTGAGCGCGGTCAACCCACCGGGTGGTGCTTGCCAACCGGATGGACGCTGCTCGCCTGCGGCCCCTCGTCCCCTTCCTCGGCGACGAAGCGCACCTCGTCGCCCACCTGCAGGCGGCCGAACTCGCCTTCCACCAGGGCGTTGCGGTGAAAGTACAGGTCGCGGCCGTCGGCCGCCGCGATGCGCCCGCTCGACCCGTCTGCGGCCAGCGCGCTGATGCGGCCATGGTCCGGGACCGCGTGCTGCTTCACCTGGCCGCGCATGCGCCGCAGCACGTCCTGCACCTGCCGCTCGGCGGCGTCGAAGGCATCGCGCAGCGCGACGTAGAGATCCTCGTGGGCGTGGTGCTCGGCCGGATCCCGGCTCGCCACCACCTCGTGCCCGGGCAGGGTGACCTGCACCCGGACGTGGTAGATCTTGCCTTGGTGGTGCTGGCGATGCGGCGCCTCGATCATCACCTTGCAGCCGATCAGGTTCGGCGCCAGCCGCTCCAGGTGCTGCACCCGGGCATGGATGTGCTGCTCGATGGCGGGCGAGCCCTCCAGATTCCGGTAGCTGACTTCCAGGGGTTTTTGCATCGCTTCACCTCCGCGCGGCGGCGCCGCGATCCCGTTCCGGGCATCTTACAACTGCCCCAGATCGCGCACCGCACCGCGGTCGGCGCTGGTGGCGAGCCGGGCGTAGGCCTTGAGCGCTGCCGATACCCGCCGCGGGCGCTTGTGGGCCGGCTGCCAGCCGAGCTGGTCGCGGCGCTCGCGGCGTTTGGCCAGTTCGCCTTCGCTCACCAGCAGTTCGATGCCGCGATTGGGAATGTCGATGCGGATGCGGTCGCCGTTCTCCACCAGGCCGATGGTGCCGCCGGCTGCGGCTTCGGGCGAGACATGGCCGATCGACAGCCCCGACGTGCCGCCCGAAAA